>JANOJH010000594.1:0-1470 GCA_031408135.1 Bdellovibrio sp.
CAAAGAGCTGAATTACGCGAAGCTCGCTGATGATGTGCTGGAGTTTTGGAAGAACGAAAAGATTTTTGAGCAATCTGTTTCCTTACGGGAAGGCAAACCCTCTTTCACGTTTTATGAAGGCCCACCTTCTGCCAATGGCACGCCCGGCATTCACCACGTGATGGCGCGCACGGTGAAAGATATTTTTTGCCGATACAAAACACTTCAGGGATTTCAAGTAAAACGCAAAGGTGGCTGGGATACACACGGCCTTCCGGTAGAGCTGCAAGTTGAGAAGCAACTCGGCATCACCAAAGATGATATCGGAAAGACCATTTCAATAGAAGACTATAACAAGTAATGCCGTGAAACGGTGATGATGTATAAGGATCAGTGGGACGACCTGACCGTGAAGATGGGCTACTGGGTTGACCTGGAGAAACCCTACATCACCTATGAAAAAGAATACATTGAGTCACTGTGGTGGATACTTCGTCAATTGTATGACAAGAAATTATTGTATAAAGGTTATAGCATTCAACCATACTCACCAGCAGCGGGAACGGGATTAAGTTCGCATGAATTGAACTTGCCCGGTTGCTACAAAGATGTGAAAGACACTTCGGTGGTGGCGCAGTTTAAAGTGAAGAGAGATGAAAAATCTGAGTTTTTATTCAATATAGATTTAAGAGAATCATTTGAAAACTTGCTTGTACTTGATCCTGATTTAAATTGGATTGTAAATCGGGAAATATTTATTCTGGCTTGGACAACCACCCCTTGGACACTACCATCAAATACTGCATTAGCTGTCGGAGACAGAATCAATTATTTATTGATAAACACGTATAACCAATATACAAATCAACCCATCGCGGTCATTCTAGCAAAAGATTTGTTTTTCAAATATTTTCTAATTGATGAAGCTATTCATAAAATTGAAGTAGGCGAAATGAGTGGAACCAAAAACGATCCACTTATTAAAAAAGGTAAAATCAATAAATGGCAAATTCTTCTGGAACTTTCGGGCAAACAACTAGTAGGAATTCGCTATGAGCAATTAATGTCTTATCTCCAACCGTTGACTGATGTTGATAAAGCCTTTCAGGTCATAGCCGGAGATTTTGTTACTACAGAAGATGGTACTGGAGTAGTTCATATTTCGCCTACGTTTGGTGCAGATGACTTTCGTGCTGCAAAGCAAAATGGCATTCCCGCACTTACCTTAAAAGATGAGCTAAATAACGAAGTGCCTACGGTTGACAGGAAAGGAAAATTTGTAAACCAAATTGGCGTTAAACTTAAAGAGGGCGTTAAAAAGTATGGAATCAAAACCCACAAGCCTTTAGGGCCAGATGATTTCTATGTAAAGAATTATACAAATGCGGATGAGACACATGCGGATTACAAAAATACGGATGTCATTATCTCCATCATCTTAAAAGAAGAGAACAAAGCATTTAAAGTTGAGAAGTACGAACACAGCTACCC
>JANOJH010000622.1:0-1357 GCA_031408135.1 Bdellovibrio sp.
CTCGTTTCAAAACACTACCAACTGTATTACTGGCGCTAATCAGTGGTGATAAATCCGGCTTCTTAAATTCATCGACAGGTGTTGGAACAGTGACAATAAAATACGTCACACCTTCCAAATCCTGAATTTCGGTTGAAAAAATAAGTTTTGAAGCACGTCTTAATTCCTCCGATTCTACTTCCAGAGTACGATCATATCCCTTTCTAAGCTCTTCAATTCTTTCTTTGTTGATGTCAAAGCCTATCACATTGAATACTTTCCCGAACTCGACCGCCAAGGGAAGGCCAACATATCCAAGTCCTATTACGCCAATCTTATCCATTTATAACTTGACTTTATAATAATCCATATACCAATCAATAAACTTACCAACACCAACTTCAATTGGAGTAGAAGGCTTGAAATCAATTTCTTTCATTAGATCATCCACATCAGCAAGCGCTTCAGGCACATCGCCTTCTTGCATCGGCAGGAAATTCTTAATGGCCTTGCGTCCTAATCTATTCTCAATAATCTCAATGAATCTAATCAATTCTACTGTACTGCTGTTTCCTACATTATAGATTTTGTAGGGTGCGAAGCTAGATGCTGGATCTGGATGTAGTCCATTCCACTCCTTATTAGGAGTTGCAATTTTAGGGATAAGACGTGCTACACTCTCAACTAAGTCATCTACATACGTAAAGTCTCTTCTCATTTTCCCGTGATTAAAAACATTGATGGGTTCACCTGCTAAAATTGCTTTCGTAAACATAAAAAGAGCCATATCTGGCCTGCCATACGTACCGTATGCTGAAAAGAAACGCAACCCGGTAGTTGGAAGATTGTACAAAACCGAATAGGTGTGAGCCATCAATTCATTTGACTTCTTTGAGGCGGCATAAAGAGAAAGCGGGTGATCTATATTATCATGTGTGGAGAATGGCATTTTTTTATTTGCCCCATACACTGAGCTTGATGAGGCGTACAACAAATGTTTTATTTTATGATGACGGCAGGCTTCCAATATATTTAGGAATCCATGAATATTACTCTCAAGGTAGGCGTGAGGGTTAGTGATGGAGTAACGAACTCCTGCCTGAGCAGCAAGATTCACCACGTAGTCGAAATTATGGGAAGCAAAAAGCCCATCAATGACATTCTTATTAGTAAGGTCTACTTGATGAAATGTGAAATTATTATATCCATTCAACAAATCCAGTCTGGAGTTCTTTAGCCCCACATCATAATAGTCATTGAGGTTATCTATTCCAATTACATGATAGCCCATTTCACAAAGGCGCCTCGAAAGATGAAAGCCGATAAACCCTGCTGCACCTGTAACTAAAATTGGAGTTGCCATCAAATCTAAAATTCA
>JANOJH010000633.1:0-1087 GCA_031408135.1 Bdellovibrio sp.
TATTGCTGTCATGTCAAAAGGTTTCTGCCTTCACAATTTAGTTTAATATTTCTTTTTATTTCTTTATTTACATATTTGGTCAGCCTCTCGCAATATACTATGAATATGTTCTTTCATCTTTTGAGAAAATTGCAGTCAGCAGCCGTTTCGTGTATTTTAATTTTTTGCGCAGTGTACTGCACCGCACAGAACAAGAAAGCTTCTTTTAATGTAATTGCTTTTTACACGGCAAAGCAAGATCAGGCACATATAAGTTTCGTGCATCAGGCCAACAAGTGGTTTCCCAAAGTTGCGAAGCAATATCATTTCAGGTATGATTCCACCAACGACTGGAACAATCTCAATGTAGAATTTCTTTCACGCTATCAGGTGGTGTTGTTTTTAGATACGCGACCTGATGAACCAGCTCAACGAGAAGCATTCAAAAAATATATGGACAGCGGTGGTGCGTGGATGGGATTCCATTTTGCAGGATTTGCACTTACTCCTTCCGCTTATCCCCAAAACTGGGATTGGTACCATCAACAGTTTTTAGGATCGGGCGAATACAAAAGCAACACGTGGAGGCCTACCTCTGCTGTGCTTCGGGTTGAAGATCGCAAACATCCAGCAACACAAAACCTGCCCGAAACATTTAAGTCGGCTCCGAATGAATGGTATCGCTGGAAAAATGATTTGCGTACAAACGCAGACATCAAAATACTATTATCGATCGATTCAACTAGTTTTCCACTAGGCACTGGACCTAAGCCACACGAGATATGGCACGAAGGGTATTATCCAGTAGTATGGACTAACACGAAGTACAATATGCTGTATCTTAACATGGGCCACAATGATATTGACTACGAAAACAAAACCAATAAAGAATTGTCCTTTGCTTTGAAAACGAAACTCAGAATAAACTGATTATCAAGAGCCTGCTTTGGTTAGCGGATTCTAATAAATTGAAAGAAAGAAATTAATCCGGTAGCGGCTTTACCATTACATTTTTATAAAAGACTTTACTCTTGGGATCGTGCCCTTGCAGCGCAACGGTGCCACTTGAAAGCTTTCCTCCTTCCGCGGGCTCAGTATATTCATTAAT
>JANOJH010000681.1:0-1163 GCA_031408135.1 Bdellovibrio sp.
TGCTGGAGTTGTGTATTCCAATACGATTTGAGGAGCCAGTCATGGACGTTTGCGGAACCGGAGGTGATGGAAAGAACACGTTCAATGTATCTACACTTTCGTCTTTTGTAGTTGCCGCTGCTGGTCAACCTGTTGCCAAGCATGGAAATGTTGGGGTCTCCTCAGTGTGCGGTTCTTCTAATTTGTTACAGCACTTTGGATATGAGTTCACCAATAATGCAGATGAGCTAAGAAAAAGTTTGGATCGATCCAATATTTTTTTTATGCATGCTCCACTTTTTCATCCCGCTATGAAGAATGTTGGACCTATCCGCAAGGAACTTGGTGTGAAAACTTTTTTTAATATGCTAGGTCCAATGGTCAATCCTGCTTTTCCGCCACGGCAATTAGTAGGTGTATTCAGCTTAGAACTGGCGCGGCAGTATGGTTATTTATATCAAAACACTAATAAAGACTTCGTCATCCTGCATGACCTGCAAGGCTATGATGAGATTTCATTGACCGGGCCTTTTAAGATTTATACAAATGGTGGAGAGAAGATATTGGAACCGTCTGACCTTGGCCTTCCTCAGGTTAAAGCCATTGAATTGAAAGGAGGAGAGACGATAGAGGAGTCAGCCAAGATATTTATAAGCATTTTGGAAGGCAATGGTACGGAAGCACAAAATTCAGTGGTGATCGCCAATGCGGGAATGTCGATTTATGCTGGCCATCAGGATGATGGTATCAAGTCAGCAATAGAGAAGGCTCGTGAGTCGTTGATGTCAGGAAATGCGCTGATCACCTTTAAAAAGCTTTTAAACAAATGACCTTACATCCTATAAAAAATAATGAGTCGCACCATTTACTTTCTCCTCTCCTTTTGGAGAGGGGAGTCGATGCGTTTTCAAATTGCACAAGCTTAGATGGGGTGAGGTGTAATGGAGGGCAACGAAACCTAACCCGAATTATTACCACATGAATATCCTCGATCAGATAATCGAATACAAAAGAAAGGAAGTAGCAGAGCGAAAATCTCTTTACCCGGTGAAACTCCTTGAGCAAAGTATTTATTTTCCTTCACCTATTGTATCGCTGAAGAAATACCTCTTACGGGGTGACAAAAGTGGGATCATAGCAGAGATAAAAAGAAAGTCTCCTTCAAAAGGCATGATCAATCCATA
>JANOJH010000683.1:0-1129 GCA_031408135.1 Bdellovibrio sp.
GCAAGCACTTCTGAGTGAGGAACAATTACTCTCACTAATTTTTCAAGGCGTTGAGCAGCTTGCGGTTCATCTTCGATCAGCAATATTTTCATTTCTATTCTACTTCTACTATTCTACTTCTATGATTGGAAGCTTTACAATAAACTTCCCGTTAGTTTCGCTTACCTCAACTGAAATTGGACTTAGAAATTTGTAACGATTTTTAATATTGTCCAACCCAATGCCTTGGGAAGGTTCTCCTAATGTGGTTTTACGCTGAAGATCATTTTCTATGATAATGAATTTACCATTCCCTGTCAACTTAATTGTCAATGGGTCATCCGAAGAAACAATATTATGCTTAATGGCATTTTCGATTAGCAATTGCAGGGCAAGTGGTGCTACCATGGATTTTGTCTTTGTAAGATCAACTTGTATCTTAAGATTATCACCAAACCTTATTTTCTGCAAAAAGATATAAGAATCTAAAAATTCCAACTCCTCTTTTAGTGAAACTACTTCCTTGCTCTGCGTATCCAGCACATAGCGGTAAACTTCAGAAAGTTGTTTGATGAATTTGGCTGCCTTATCCTGGTCTTCGTAAACAAGGTTGGTCAAAGCATTTAGACTATTAAAGAGAAAATGTGGATTGACCTGACTCTTTAAACTATTGTATTGTGCCGTTATACTTTCTTTCTGATACTTTTCTGCTTCTACGGCCGACTGCTTCCATTGCAAAAGAAACTCTCTTCCATGAAGGAAAAGAGAAATTAAAAAAGTAATTATCAATGATATAATGACAAACTCATTATAACTATTAAACTTAACATTCCACGAATATTCCCATGACTTTATTAAACCAATAGCCACCAACACTGTGAAGATTACCGTAGATACTACGCCTACCAAAAGTCTTTTTACCGGATAATCTACCCATGAGATTCGTAGGCTAATCATGTGTGTCAGGCGATCATTACCAATCCACATGATCATCCACATTAACGTTGAGAAAAACCATGTGGTAGCAAATTTTTTCAAATCATGCGAGCAGGATGAGCATGAAAGGAAAGTCATGACGGATGCTCCCATCACCGAGATAAGAAAAATTTTAAGATACTCTTTTAGTGTGCTTGCTGCCGCCATGATTAAA
>JANOJH010000720.1:0-1014 GCA_031408135.1 Bdellovibrio sp.
AGGCAATATTCCAAACTTTACAAGCCTTCCGTATTTTTATACAGTACCCTGGAATACCATAACACTAGATGCTTCAACCGCGACTACATTAACCACTAACCTGGCAACGAACTACAATAATTTTCTGGATGCTTTGCCAACTTCTATTTTAAGTGCTGATGAAAAAGCGAAACGTAAACTAACGTATGCCGCTGGAAAAAATGGAGTATTGCTGACAGATCAAGACCTCACCGATCTGGAACCTTATATGTTAGGAGCTGCTGCCGCCTTAAAGCCATATGCCCGCGCAAGGCAAGCAACAGCAACGGATTTGGTGCCCCTGGCGGCAGGCTCAGTTTTAGGTACTTGTAATGGTGGAAACGCTGCTGCCATTTGGGGTGTAAGTTTCCCCATGACTGATAGATTCATCCTCACTCAATCTGAAACTGTAGCCATTCTAACAAGGACAGCTGAATTTAACGCAAGTATCAGTGCGGCTGTAACTGCAAGTGGTGATCGTTTAGCTCTGGCTGATGTGAACAAAGCATACGCTGACTTTGTGACTGCAAAGGTCGCCCTCGTAAATGGCGTTACTATTACCCCTAGTTTTGCTCCTCCTACCGGGGCTTTTTCAGAAGATGGTCTTCATCCAAATAACAGAGGAAATGCATTCACGGCTAACGTATTCATTGATGCCATTAATACTAAGTTCAGTGCCGTCATACCAAAAGCTACTTTAGCCGGATATGCTGGAACTGGTTTACCGATCAATCCTTAATAACGAATACTATCATAGAATAAAGAAGGGGCTTCGGCTCCTTTTTTATTCTATGGGGTTTCAGAAATGTTTTAGAAAAGTTCTTTGGCTATCTTAAAAATCGGATCAGATTTTCCCATCGAATAATAATGCAAAGTGGGAACCACGAATTTTATCAGCTCCTCAGCCAGTATTTATTAATCTCATATGATAATTTTACTCAGTTTATTGAGTAAAGTGTATATGATACTTCAAAGATCACATTATCAAATAATTAG
>JANOJH010000735.1:0-1486 GCA_031408135.1 Bdellovibrio sp.
TACTTAGGATAATCCGCAATCAATTGCCGGAAGAAGAAAAACTAAAAAGAGCCGACTTTATCATTCAAAATAATGAGACCGAGTTGGTAATACCTCAGGTTTTGAAGTTACATGAGCGGTTCAACGCACTGAACTAAAAAACTGTTTTCATCATTTTATTCATATACTTTTTATCCCTCAATGAAAAAAACGCTCATCACCATAGCCGTTGTCGCGGTGGTTCTCATTCTTCTCGCTCTGCCAAAGCTTAATCTTTTCAATAAAAAAGAAGCGCAATCACAAGGCACACCCGGTGGTCAACGCGGAGGCAAGCTTTCAGTAGAGGCACAGGTGATTAAAACACAGAAGTTGGATAACAAACTTGTTGTAACCGGCTCAGTTTTGCCGAATGAATCATTGGAGTTGAAAAGTGAAATTTCAGGTAAAATCACCAGCATTAAATTTCAAGAAGGTAAGCCTGTGCGTAAGGGGGAACTCCTGCTGAAAATCAACGATGTGGAAATGGAAGCGCAACTTGAAAAACAAAAGTACAATCGTAAGCTCAACAAGGATAATGAATTCCGTCAGCGCAAGCTGTTGGAAAAAGATGCTATCAGCCAGGAAGAATATGACAATGCATTAAACAGACTTAATACAACAGCAGCCGACCTTAAGTTACTGGAAGCCCAACTGGAAAAGACGAGGATCACGGCTCCTTTCGATGGCGTAATTGGTTTGCGGTATGTCAGTGAAGGCGCTTATATTTCCCCCAGTTTAATAATCGCTACGTTATACAACGTTTCTCCCGCTAAGATTGAGTTTGCTATACCTGGCCGCTATAGCGCCCAAGTAACTCCGGGCAAAAAAATCCGGTTTACCATTGAAAACGACCTTACGGTTTATGAGGGTGATGTATATGCTATTGAACCGCGCATTGACTCTGATACGCGAACTTTAAAAATCCGCGCATTGTCAGACAATAAAAGTGGCAGCCTGTTGCCTGGTCAGTTTGTTAAAGTAGAGTTAATTCTTCAGTCGTTGGACAATGCCATTCTGGTGCCCACGGAAGCAGTTATCCCTGAACAGGCGGGGAAGAAAGTATTTATCATCGAGGCAGGCAAAGCCAAAGAAGTAAAAATTGAAACCGGCATCAGAACCAACAATTCTTTGGAAGTGCTCTCAGGATTAAAACCAGGTGACACCTTATTAACTACAGGAATTCTTCAGCTTCGCCCAGGGATGGAGGTTCAAATTTCAAAATTAACTAACTGATCAAGATTCAAAGTTCAAAAAGCGTTAGCAATTTTGAATTTTTATTAAAAAATAAAAAATATGGCAAGTCTTTCTATTACCAGCATCAACCGGCCCGTGTTGGCGATCGTAATGTCGCTTGCCATTATCTTGTTCGGTGTTATTGGTTTTTCATTTCTCGGGGTGCGCGAGTTCCCAAGCGTAGATCCACCAGTCGTCACAGTTTCCACCTCCTATGTGGGTGCCAATGCCGATG
>JANOJH010000775.1:0-1238 GCA_031408135.1 Bdellovibrio sp.
TTTTCCATAAACTAGATTTTATTTCATGAATTTAATGATTCTTGATAGACCTGATATCAATTGATCAATCTCCGCCTTTGTATTGTAAAAAGAAAATGACGCCAATACAGTACCTTCAATCCCAAATCGCTCAATCAAAGGTTGTGTGCAGTGATGCCCTGTCCTGACAGCAATGCCCCGTGTGTCCAGCATCTGGCCGATGTCAAAATGATGGATGCCTTCGATAACGAATGATTGTACACCTACTTTGTGCCTGGATGTGCCTATTAATTTAACAGCAGCTAAACCCGATAATTTTTCCTTTGTATAACTAAGCAATTCGGATTCATGTGCTGCGATATTTTCCTTGCCCAATTCATTTATAAAATTGATGGCTTCGTTTAATGCGACTACATCCGCAATGTTCGGAGTACCTGCCTCAAACTTGTAAGGCAAGTCGTTGTAAGTAGTTTTTTCAAACGTCACATCTTTGATCATCTCACCACCGCCCATGTAAGGAGGCATTTTTTCCAGAAGTTCTTTCTTTCCGTAAAGAATGCCTGTGCCAGTAGGGCCATACATCTTGTGCGATGAGATACAATAAAAATCGCAATCAAGCTGTTGTACGTCAATTTCCAAATGTGCTGCTGCCTGGGCACCATCAATTAAAACAACAGCACCAACTTGATGTGCTAATTTAATGATCTCTTTAATCGGATTTATAGTTCCCAGGCTGTTCGAAGCGTGATTGACAGCGACTATTTTAGTCCGAGAGGAGAGGAGCTTGTTGTAAGCCTCTATATCCATCTCACCAATTGCTGTAATGGGAATAATTTTTAGTAAAGCTTTTTTCTCTTCACAAATTAATTGCCATGGAACAATGTTGGAGTGATGCTCTAATCCGGAAATAATAACTTCATCTCCCTCTTTCAGAAATGCCCTTCCATAGGAAGCGGCAACAAGGTTAATGCTTTCAGTCACACCTTTGGTAAAAATTATTTCTTCTGAGTGCTTTGCACGAATGAACTGTTGCATGGCAAGACGTGTGTCTTCGTATGCTTTGGTTGCTTTCTCGGCTAAGGTGTGAATCCCTCGATGAATGTTCGCATTGTACCCTTCATAATAATCAGTCAAAGCCTTGATAACTCGCTTTGGCTTTTGATTGGTGGCTGCGTTGTCGAAATAGATGAGCGGCTTTCCATTCACTTGTTGATGAAGAATTGGAAATTCATTTCTTATTTTCTCAATATTCAAAACGG
>JANOJH010000017.1:0-1216 GCA_031408135.1 Bdellovibrio sp.
GTGTAAAAAACATTCGCACACTGAACGAACCATCTGTATTCTGGTCTCCATATTTTTCATCACCAACAGCTTGTTCCACTTTCACTCTGCTCCAATCCGCTTCAAGTTCATCGGCCATGACGAGTGGAAGGCTTGTGCGAATACCCGTTCCCATTTCGGAGCGGTGCGCAATCAACGTTACATCGCCATTGCCGTTGATGCTGATAAAAATATTAGGCGAAAAAATAGCCGAAGGATTTCCGGTCAGTTTCTTTGACGTGTCCGTGCAGCTAAACTGGATGCCGAGCAACAAGCCAGACATACTTACCGAGGTGGTTTTCAAAAAGTCTCTGCGCGTGACTTTGAAAATTGTGTGTTCGTAGGTTTCAGTTTTCATTTTGCGTCAACGTTAGCGGCTCTTTTAATTGCTTTGCGAATTCTTTCGTATGTGCCACACCGGCAGATATTGCCCGACATGGCCGAGTCAATATCACTGTCACTGGGATTAGGATTTTTTTCAATCAGCGCAATGGCCGACATGATTTGTCCGGTTTGGCAATAGCCACACTGCGGAACATTTTCATCTATCCAGGCTTGCTGCACGGGATGAAGTCCTTCAGCAGACACGCCTTCGATGGTTGTTATTTTTTTAGTGCCGATGGCAGACACCGGAGTGGAGCATGACCTTACGGGATTTCCATCCAGGTGAACAGTGCACGCGCCACAGAGGGCTTTGCCGCATCCGAATTTTGTGCCAGTCAGGTCGAGGTTGTCGCGCAACACCCACAAGAGGGGGGTATTTGGCTGAGCTTCTACCTCCCGACTTTGGCCGTTGACAGAGAATTGATAAGTTGCCATGTGAAGTGGGTTTTTACACGGTCAATTTACAGAATAAATAACTTTGGTAACAAGCGGTCAAGGCTTTACTTTAGGGTTGGGAATAAGGATATATCTCTTATATGCAGATGTTATGGCGCATTTCGTAGGACAATGAAGACACTAACGACAATACTACTTTTAAGTGCTAACATTTGCATGGGACAAAAGATCCTTGACAAAAGGTTCTACGTTAACGTTTCCCAAACAGACTCAATTTATATCTCGACACCTTATAAAGACAAAGTAAAGAGGGACTCATTGGCGGACAATTACAGCATTTGGGGTAAACGGGCCAGAGCTCTTGAGAAATATCTTCTCGAAATAGAAAATCCAGGAATAACTAGGGACAAGAACGACC
>JANOJH010000022.1:0-4985 GCA_031408135.1 Bdellovibrio sp.
GGACGAGTCGATGGGATAAGAAGGTTCCATCGGGTTGGGGTCATGTAAAGCCACTGGGCATGGGCGATAAGATCACGCATTATTTCTATGAGAAGTTGCAATTCTCTGATTCTCCTAAACCGGGAACAGGGACCAAACGCTTACCCAAAACACACACAAAATAATATACGGCTTATGAATGATGTTTCTTTGTATGAATCCTGGTTTCTCTGGTTGGGTGTAGCTAGTGTCCTTATTATTGCGGCAGCCACCCTTTTGTTGTTGGTGAATGCCGCTGCCAGAAGAATTTTAAAACTAGCGTTGGCAGCATTAAACCTTGTAGTAGAAATCAGGAAAAATACCGACAGCATTTGGGGCCTTCAACAAACCAATGAAGTGGCGGGAAAAATTTTAAAGGGCTCAGGCGATATCAAAGATCATCTTACGTTAGTTTCGGATGCACTACATGAATTAGATCTAAAAAAATAAGCGTATGGAATATTCACAAGAGGCGGTATTGGTGGTTTGGGGAGGATCTCTGGTAATAGGCGTGGTGGTTATTTTAGTGGTTGCGCTGTTATTAAGACTCATTCTGGGCACAGCAAAAAAGATTGAATGGGGAGCAGGACAAATTTGGATAGAGGGAAAAATGGTTGCGAACAACACGATCCATATTCCAATCTTTCTGGCTACCACCAATCGTGTGGCGGGCGAAATCCTTGCGAATGCACAACAAATTTATAAGGGAGCAAAAATAGTTGAAACACATATCGAAGGATGTCCAGGATGTCCAGCATGTATACTTTCAAAAAACTAATAGGATGAATGCACTATTAATGATGATAACGATTTTCGCTGTACTGGCTTTGGTTTTCGTTTTGATCACAAGCCTGATAAGCATACACAAATCATTGCAGCAAATTGGAGGCGCTGGTGATAGCTTTCTGGCAAAGTTGCGCTTAGGTCTCCGGGCAATCGAAACAGAAACAGGTCATCTGCCCACAGAGGTAACTAAATTAAATGCGGGGTTGACTAAAACGGGTGAAGGTTTAAAAGCAGTGGACGATTCACTTGTACAATCGATTAATGCCGCATTAAAGCAAAAAAAATATAACTGATATGACAACAATGCACGTTTTGTGGATCATTCTGTTGGTAGTAACTGTTTTGGTATTACCTTTTATTGTCAAGCTATTGAACGATGTGCTCCGCGCTTCGCGCAATATTGAACGCTATTTCAAGGAGATGCTTGATGCGGGCATTGGAATTGCCAATAACACCGAGCACATCAAGGCATTAAATAGTACAATAGAAGTGGCTTCGGGAATTTTGAAAGTGGCCGGCCAAATCAATGAACATTCGGGAGCATTAGGTGGAGCCCTTAAAAGCAGAGCAGAAAAACAAAACTAATATGGTACATCAAATCTTAACTATCGTTACCTTATCCATAGTAGCCTTAGTGGTATTGCTTTTGGTCTTGTATCTTATCTTGATCATAGTAGCGTTACGAAGAGCGGGTACTCATCTTCAGAAGCTTGCTGGCGGTTTGCAGAAAATAGCCGATGACTCAAAGCCGTTATCAGGACATTTAGGAACGATCAACGGAGCCCTACATCAGCTTAACGATGGACTAGGCTCAGTAGATAACAACCTTGTGCAAATCGCAAAAGTTTTAAGATTAGTATAATAGCAAATAAATAAGTTCAATTTAAATATACTGTATGTGCTTTAAGAATCTGCCAATCGAATTTGATGAAAATGGGAATGCCTTCTTAAAAGAAAATGTTGCAAACCCCTATGAATACAAGGTGGTGCAGCTTGACAAAGAGCAAGATAAGCTCAAAGAGCTTCTGGTAAGAAATGGGTTTATAAAGAACATAGACTATGACCCTGTTACCCGTGTTGCAGGCGCATTAGCTTTTCACAGTGTTGTTGACTTACAAAACAAAAAGGTATTATCAACCAACTCAATGGCCACACTTTTCCGTGGGTATGAGATCATTCTGAAAGGAAGAGATCCTCGTGACGCTGCTTACATAAGCAGTCGTGCATGCGGGGTTTGTGGTGGTGTACACGGAACCACAGCTGCATTGGCAATAGAAATGGCATTGGGTATTGTACCTCCTCCACTTGGTGTAGCCATGCGCAACATCTTATTAGCAATCGAATATTTATATGATCATCCGTTGCATTTATTCCTTCTTTCAGGTCCGGATTATTCAGAAGAGTTGGTGCGCGAAACAAATCCTGAAATCGTAGAAGCAGCCGGTAGAACAAAAAGTAAATTCGGTAAGGTTCATGGATATGAAACCATCCTGGATATCATGAAAGATCTTAATCCCCTGAAGGGAAAACTATACCTGGAAGCATTGTCTATGACGCGGGTTGCTCGTGAAGCATACGTAGTGATTGGCGGAAAGTACCCTCACCCACAAAGCGTAGTGCCAGGTGGCCTTTCAGTAACAGTAAACATCACCACACTTAATGAAGTGTATCATCGCTTGATAAAATTCTTTGACTATGGACAAAAGGTGGCCGCCATATGGGACGATATTTTCGATTTCTTCCTGGAGCAGAATCCTGCTTATGCAGATTGTGGAGTAAGGCCTGCAACCATGGTTGATACGGGTGTTTGGGATCGGCCTGGTGTGTATGATGCAAGTTATGCCAATTGTGATAAATGGGGAGAGGCAAGATGGGCCACGCCAGGTGTTACGGTTGACGGAAAAGTTGTTACGACAAACTTACAGCAGGTAAATGTAGGGTTGGAGGAGTTTGTAGAGCACTCCTATTACGAAAAGTGGGATGGTCATCGATTTAAAACGGATCCATTGGGAAATCCCTTGAGCCCAAATCATCCCTGGAATAAAGAAACGGTTCCTAAACCAGGCAAACAAAGTTGGAAGGATCGTTATAGCTGGGATACGTCACCAACTTGGGATAGAATGCCGATGGAAGCTGGTGCCTATTCCCGTTTATACATCACCGCAAAAGCACAAAAATTACCAAAGAGCAAATTCCTTGAATCAACAGGACATAGTTTAAAAATAAATGTTCCTGCACATAATTTACCTGAAGCTACGCTGGAGTGGAAGGTTCCTGCCAAGTGGAACGCTTTTGAGCGCAACAGAGCGCGAGCTTATTGCATTCCGTATTCTGCCATGGTAGCTATGGAAAATTGGATGCTTGCGCAACAACTACTTCGCGAGGGGAAGACAGATGTCAGTACACCTTATGAGATACCTAAGAAAGGTACTTTTATGGGAATGGGTGCCTGGGGTGCAGGTCGTGGTTTCCTAACCCATCATCTAGTAATCGATAATGGCGTTATAGCAAATTATCAAATTGTAACGCCAAGTACGCTCAATGCTGCACCTCGCACACCTTGGGGAGCCCCCGGACCGTATGAAGAAGCAGTTATGAATACGCCTATACTTGAGAAATTTGATAAGCCCGAAGATTACCAAGGAATAGATATCCTTCGTGCTATTAGAAGTTTTGATCCCTGCATGCCATGCACCACGCACATCATGGACAACAGCAGCAACCATGTAGTGACACGGGAAGTAACAACTTGCGCTTGTGGAGTGGAGTAAACGAACCTTATTAGGCACGATAGGATATCAAAATCTTTCCAATCATTCTATTGGTCCACTGCTGCTGGAAGAGCTTCAGGCTAAAGATTGGGCTAAGCATATTACTATTGAAGAGATGAATTGGGGTCCCATAGCGATTGTACAATGGTTTCAATCATTGGATAAACCTTTTGATCGTGTTGTTCTCTTTACTGCCATTGAAAGAACGAAAAGAGAAATCGGTGATATATCCATATTCAGATGGGGAGGGAGAACACCAAGCGACAAAGGAATACAGGCTTGTATCGGAGACGCTGTCACGGGTGTAATCTCGCCAGAAAATCTTTTGATTATAGGAGAGCACTTCAAAATATGGCCTGAGGAGGTGTTTATTGTAGATGTGGAGCCAGGGCCTGAAAAAGCAGGGACCACGCTTACAACCGAAGTAGGTGAACGGGTGGTAGAATACTTGGATACACTCGAAATAGTGTGCAGAGAAGGCTGGCAAAGTGATGAGAATTTTGCAATTTTATATGGTGACCAAATCTCTGTTGAATGAGTGAAAACAAGCCAGATAAGAATGATCCTGAGTTAAATTTCCTTTTCTGGAAGGATGAGATTCTTCAGGTGATGTATTGGATGCACGGTGAAGAACTAAGTACAACAGTTTCGGCTGTGCAATTGGAAGGCTTGCTCAATTCAACTAGTCAGGAACTTGAACTTCATTTTAATAAACTCGTAGAAGGGAATTTTCTGGTAAGAACTGAAAACGATGAAAAGAAAGCTGGTTATCAGCTCTCAGAGAAAGGAAGAAAGGAAGCAGGAAAACGATTTGCGAATGCCTTTGAAGGATTACAAAAAGCCGGACATGGAGAATGTGGTCCCGATTGCGAATTCTGCTACGGTACCAATGGAGAAAAGTTAGAGAACTGCGTGCATAACTGTGCGGAAAGTCATACTCATACTCACGCTAATCATTAAAAATGATTTAATGGAGAAAATTTATTACAGCGATAAGGAGTACGAGCAAATGCTTTTGACGCTGGGCGAAGCAACTGAGAGGCTTCATTCAATTGGAGATGAAAACATAAAAGCGCTGGTAACGGATCTGATGCAGCACATTGATGTCATCCACCGTGAAGCACTGTCTCGCTTATGGGCGGTATTGGAAAAAAAGAATCCTGAACTCTGCGAAAAAATAAAAAAGGAAGATTACGCAGTAAGAAATTTATTAGCGCTTTATGATTTAACAGAATTTGAAGGCGTGAAAAAACCAATTGAACTGCCACCAATCATTCCAATTGATCAGGTGAAGATTCTAGGGTAAAAAACTTGATGAGATGAAACCTTCTTTAAATATGGTGCGGCTCTACATTATTCTTCTTTCGCTTATGGTTGTAGCATGCCAACCTATAAATAACACAGCATCAG
>JANOJH010000032.1:0-5142 GCA_031408135.1 Bdellovibrio sp.
ATCGTTGAAGGACAAAAAGACAAAACAGATCATTCAGGCTCGCATAGACCGAGCTGTACTTGGAAATTTAGGAGACATCAAAGACCTTGGCGAAGATGTGTTTGAATTTCGCATTGATTTTGGACCAGGGTTTCGTGTTTATTTTTCGCTTCAAGTGCAAAAAATTTTATTGCTCTTGGTTGGTGGAGATAAACTAACGCAGTCCAAAGATATCGAAAAAGTAAAAATGTACTTAAAGGATTGGAAAAATTATGGCTAAAAAAACAACGACTAAAAAGAAAATTTCTAAGGCTTTTTCTACATCTAAGCCCATGATCCAATACGATGACTGGATGATGGAGCGACTTAAAAAAAATAAAAAAGAAGCCTTTGAATATCTTAAAACTTCTTTGGAAGAAAATGCGGATTTTCCTCCGGCTTTTCTTCTTTCCTTGCGCCGCGTATCCCAAGCGTTTGATATGTCTTTGGAAGACATCGCCAAAGAGTCTGGTATCTCAACTGCGGCAATTTACAAAGCTCTGGGGAAAAATGGAAATCCGACGATTGATACTCTGGCTTCTATTTTAAAAACAATGGGCTTCAAGTTGACTTTGACCCCGATTGGTAAGGCTTCATAAATTAAGTTGAGAAAGGCTGAGAAGTAAAAAAACGGCTTAACGGCGAAACCGCCTAAGCATCTGAAACTAGAAATGTATTTTTACTTTTCAGAAAAATTTGGTAGTGAGAGCCGGACTTGAACCGGCGACCTATGGATTATGATTCCATTGCTCTAACCAGCTGAGCTACCCCACCACGGTTTCTGGAAGGTAATTTTTAAATGAGAGCCTCTATATCTGTCAACGGACAGGGTGATTTCACCGGTAATTCGGGGCAATTTGCTTTTTTTATCAACATCAGGCTGTTAATTTTACAGCTCTGCGTCTAAATACAAAGCTAACAGGACTATCGGCCAGCCGTATTTCATTATGTGCCTATACAAAAAGGAGATTTTAATGAAAATGCTAATTTTGCTTTTGTCTTTGGTCAGTTTGCAGGTACACGCACAGAGCACGATAAAAGTTGATGGTTCGAGCACTGTTTACCCGATCACGGAAGCGGTTGCCGAAGAGTTTCAGAACGCTAAGAAGAATGCAATTAAAGTAACAGTTGGTATTTCTGGAACCGGTGGCGGTTTCAAAAAGTTCTGCCGTGGTGAAACAGATTTACAGGATGCTTCTCGTCCGATCAGCAAAACTGAAATGGAAGACTGTAAAAAAGCGGGTATCGAGTATTACGAATTGCCGATAGCTTATGAAGGCACTGTTGTAGCGGTTAATACCAAAAACACGTGGTTGAAAGAGATCTCGGTTGAGCAATTGAAGAAGATGTGGGAGCCATCGGCAATGAGCACTGTTAAGAAATGGAACCAGATTAATGACAAGTGGCCGGATGCTGAGTTTAAGTTGTTCGGTGCGGGTTCAGATTCGGGTACATTCGATTATTTTACTGAGGCTATCGTAGGTAAGGCTAAGTCATCACGCGGTGATTACACGGCTTCTGAAGATGATAACACCTTGGTTAAAGGAATCGCTGGCGACAAGAATTCAATTGGTTATTTGCCAATGTCTTATTACGAAGAAAACAAAAAGTCTTTGAAAGCGCTTGCAATTATCGGCGGCGAAAAAGCACCGACGAAAAATGCGGTATTGCCAAGCAAGGATACTGTTGAGAATGGTACTTACTATCCATTATCGCGACCATTGTTTATTTACGTAAGCGTTGCATCTTCGAAAAAGCCTGAAGTTACGGAATTCGTAATGTTTTATCTGAAAAATGCGCCGAAACTGGTTCAGCAGGTTAAGTACGTGGCGTTGCCGGCAAAGGCTTATGCGATGGCAGAAGAGCATTTTACTAAGGGTAAAAAGGGAACTGTCTATGCGTCAGGAAATAATGTGGGCATGAAGATAGAAGAATTAATGAAAAAAGAAGCTACGCACTAATCGCTTCGGAATTTTTATCATGTTGTTGAATAAGGGAAGTTTTTTAACTTCCCTTATTTTTTTCGTTCGATATGTTTTTGCAGGGCATAGAGCCGGATAATTTTCAGATATTCATCTTTCATTCCGAATAATACAAGTTGTTGCTGAAAGAGTTTTTCTTTTTCGTTATTATAATTGGGCGCGACGTAGTGGATTTTGGCATTCATCTCGTGCAGATTGGCTTCATCTTCCTGAGGCATGGCAATTTCGAGCACCTGATCGAGATTATATTTCGTCGTATCTGAAAACAGAATGGCAGCTTCCGAAAACTCCTGGATTTTAATTATCTGGGTCAGCGAAATGGTTTCATTGAGTACAATCGTAATTCGTTGCATTTCTTCTTTTCCGAGCAGCGCAGGAAAAACAATTTTGAAAATTTTAACGAGGAAAGCTTTGTCGAGCGGCTTTTCGACTCTGATGTTTTCGATTTCGAAACGCGCAGCAAGTTCCGCACGTGAAATGTCTTTGTCGTAGACGCGGATGATGACGGGCGGCGCAGTAAACTGGTTCTCGACGGTCTTGGCATCGTATTCGACGTCGGTGATGATCACATCGATCTGAATTTTCGTTTTCGGATCAATTTCTTTGGTGGTTACGAATGTAATATTTTTAAAGTTGCGGCCCAAAAGGTCTTCGATGGACTTCATGGTTTGTTCGTCGCTCAGTTGGATTAGAACACGGAGTTGAAACTGGTCATTAACTTCGCTGCCGGTCCAGATCGGATATTTTACCTTATTGGTGGAGGTGGCCACTTTGCGGCGGATCTGGCTGAGAACAGCCGTGGGCATGAAACAGAAGTACAGCTCGTACTCGGTTTCGCTTTCACTGACCATGCGTGCCCAGACATTCTGTTGTTTCTTATTTGTGAAGAGCGGGTGATAAAATTTGTAAGCTTTGTTTTTTTCAAGCGGATATTTTTTGTCGAGCTTGAAACCAAATTCGGAAATCACCAGAATTTTAAATTTTTTAATGGCTTCGATTTCGGCATTGACCTGGGTGGAGTGAACAAATTGCGTTCTGACCCGTTGGCCGTGAAACAAGGCTATACGGGTATGCTCTTTTAGAATTGTCAGATCGAAGGGACGGTAAATTATATTACGGACCGGAAGTTCTGAACTTTTTTTCAACGGTTTCATAGGGTCTTCAAAAATCGAAAGCATGATTTCACATTTGTGCTTGGCCTTAAGTTCTTCGATGTGCTTGGCTTGGTCGGTCTTGTTTAATTCATCGATGTTGAGGAGAATAAGAAGCAGGATTTTATTTATGTTATCGGGTTTTGCATATTCAGTCGAAAATTCGGCCAGCGATCTGAATAAAAGAACCTCATGCCCCAGTTCTTTGGATACTTCAGCCCAACTTTCTTTGATTTCTTTATGTGATTTGGGATCTGATTCAATTGCGATTAAATACGGCATATCAGAATGTTAGCGCAATTTAATATCTTTGACTAGGTTGAAATTTGTTTACCTAGCCTGATACATAATATTTCAATTGAACGGGCAAAATTCGAATTGAAAAAGGTCGAGTTTATATGAAGTAATGGCTGGATTTCGGCCTCTGAAAGTTGGGATTTACGAATCCAGTTTTCCCAACCTGCCTTAGAGCTTGTTTCATTCCTGTTTTCGGTAAATAGCAGGGCGTGAAGCGTTTGAAAAAGATGAACCGGATGAGAATTCATATCGGAAATTATATATTCGAAACCGGTTTTGAAGGATTCCTGAAACAATAATTCATTTAGCATTTTATCTTCGAGAATATTTTCTATGAATCTGAAAAATCCGAGTTGGCCGTCGCGATGCTCGGGATCTAAAAAGAAGTGATCGGCATGAATGAGATCATGCATGACAAACCCAAGAAAATCCCGGCCCGAATAGTAATTTGTCGGCCACAGTTCACAGTCTTCATTAAGCGTGATGATCCGTTGGCCGGAAATCTGAAGTTGCAATAATTCTTTTGGCGTCGGAATGTTTTCGGAAATCCGTAGCGGATAATAATTATTCGCGATGAAGCTGAGGCTTCGGTTGCAGGATTCCGGAACAGCTTTTATTTTACAGACGTTGATGAAATCAATCAAATTTGTTTCGGGAGCAACTTTCGGCGGAATCATTACCGGAGTGCCTGAAAAAATCTGCGCAAGATTTAATGAATGCCGGTAACTTTGTGTGTCGCCCAAAAATGTCTGTAGGCGTTTCCCCCCGTACCAATCAATCGGTCGCCGCAAGCAGCTTAATGCAATCACCCATGCTTGGACTTTTTCCACATTTGTTAAATTCCGGAACCGAGTTTTCCACATTTTAATGATCGTTTGATTAGAAATGTAGAATTCCTGATCACAGAATATTTTCCGGTAGCGGTCTTTATGCATTTTTTGAATAATTGCTGACATAAAACTAATAATTTAATGCTTGCTAAACATCTGTAGGTCAAGGTGAAATGATCTGGTCAGGCAAACTTTCTATATGATTCATGGAGGGGTCCAATGAAAAGTTTATTTTTGTCTCTCGTAATTTTAATTTCAAGTCAGACGTTCGCAGTTTCCTCATCTTATAATATTCTCAAAAGTGACGAGGATTTTAACTATCCGGATTACTACCAGATTAAAGAAGATCCGCGACTTCAGTTCGTGAACATGACGGTGTTCGAGCATATTCGTGAAAAATTTCCGATGCCGACAGTCCCTTACAACCGAGATGTTCATTTTGGCGGATGGCTGCGGGACTCAGCCGATGGTACGTGTCTGAATACCCGTGGTAAAGTATTAGTCCGCGACTCTGTTTCAAACGTAACCTACACGCCAAATGGTTGCACGGTTGACACTGGCGCTTGGGATGACCCTTATACGGCTCGATTGCATACCAGTTCTAAGGATATTCAGATCGATCACGTGGTGGCGCTTAAAAATGCTTACATGACCGGTGCGCATGAATGGAACTTCAAAAAAAGATGTCTTTATGGAAATTTTCTCGGTAATTCGTTTCACCTGATGTCAGTTAACGGTAAAGAAAACATGAAAAAAAGTGACTCTACTCCGAGTGGATACGTTCCACCGAATAAAGCCTTTACCTGTGAATTCATTAAAAACTGGCTGAATATCAAATTGATCTGGTCGTTAAGGGCAACCCCG
>JANOJH010000064.1:0-22779 GCA_031408135.1 Bdellovibrio sp.
TTATATAACCCGACTATAAATAAAACGAGAATAGTAACAAAAAGATGCCAGCCCCAGAACGTGTTATACCATGGCTTTGCTTCGGCTCTTGCCTTCACATAGGCGGGCTCGAAAAGATTTTCACCAAAAGTTTTATAGCCGAACTTATTCAGAATATGACTTAAAATTGCGCCGACAAGCATTGATCCGAAAAATATCATGGAAAGCAAAGACAACTTCTGCAGATCTTCATCCGTCGGCTGATAAATGAGAGATAAAACAACACACACGAAAAGTGCGAAACTGACTCCATCAAGAATTGATCTTCTAAATATCTGAGCTTTCATTTAAACTCCTGTTAGTTGATATGAACTTCTTTTGCGCCTTCGCCGTAGATTCTTTCGAACCACGCCTGATCGATGTTTTTAGGATCGCCCTCGTAAACAAGCTCGCCGCCTTTAAGCGCAATTACACGTGTTGCATACATGCGAACAAGAGATAAAAAATGCAGATTGCAGACAATTGTAATTCCGAGTTCCTGATTTACTTTACGAAGGTAATCCATAACCGTATGACAAGTTGCCGGATCTAGCGACGCAACGGGCTCGTCAGCCAAAAGAACCTCAGGATTCTGAGTCAGCGCCCGGGCGATAGCCACGCGTTGCTGTTGCCCCCCTGAGAGTTGATCGGCCCGAATATAGGCCTTTTCGGAGATTCCGACCAATTTAAGATATTTCATGGCTTCGGCTTTATCTTCATCCGAAAATATTCCGAGAATGCTTTTCCAGGTTGAGGTATAGGCCAGTTTTCCCATGAGAACGTTGCTGAGTACAGTATGTCTCGGGATCAAATTGAAATGCTGAAAGATCATTCCGATTTTTTTACGGAGGTTTCGGATATCTGAGGCGGTTGTCAGTTGCACAGTGTCCTGTTCGTGAAACCGGACTTCACCACCCGTGGGTTCGTGAAGTCTGTTCAAACAGCGGAGGAGCGTTGATTTGCCTGAGCCGCTGAGGCCAATGATAACTAAAAATTCACCTTTTTTGACATCAAAACTTACACCCTTAAGTGCTTGAATACCGTTCGGGTAAGTTTTTTGCAGATTTTTGATTCGCAATATAGGCTCAGACACAATTCCCCCTTATGTTAAGTCTATCTTGTTAACTATTTTTTCTTAGTTAACAATTCTTCTGCGGACTTGCCGGAAGACTTCAACATGGCGCGGGCCACATCGTAATCTGCATCAGTTGCACGCTTAACATCGGTAATGCCGTAAATGGCTTTGAATGCAGCTTTACCGCCAGGTGTGCCGACGAAAGAAATCATGGTGTCGACGATTTTGGTTTTCATTTCTTCAGGCATGTCTTTTCTAAAAACGATAGGATCGTTTGTAATCGGCTCAGATAAAGTGAGAATAACAACTTTGGCTTCAACATCCGGGTACTGAGTCAACACCAGGCGACGCGCATCTTCCATTTGCATAACACCTTTGTCGTCTTTGAACGGCGGAGAGTAAAAAGTAGCGCCTGCATCAACCTGACCAGTGTAAACCATTGAAACGACGTTATCATGCTTGCCCGCAAAAACGGTTTCTTTTGGATCGATATTTTTTTCTTTGAGAGTTTTCATTGGTAACAGGTACCCCGAAGTTGAAGCGGGTTCAACAAACGCAACTTTCTTGCCGGCCAGATCTTCAATTTTTTTAATGTTGCTGTCAGCCTTAACAATAAACTGCGATTGGTACGTTGCTAATCCGTGACGTAAAACCGTCATTTTAGCTTCAACACCGTATTTATCATGCGCCAGAATGTATCCGAAAGTGTTGAAGGCTGCGATGTCGGCACGCTTTGTACCGAAAGCCTCAACCACGGCAACGTAAGACTGTGGAATTGTAATTTCAAATTTGTACGGTGTGTTTTGTTCTAAATATTCTTTAAATGCTTTTGAATTTTCTTCGATTACTTTGGCGTCAACTGACGGAACAAAGTGAAGTTTAACCGGGTTTTCAGCTGATCCTAGTTCAGCCGTTTTTTTAGTACAGCCCATTGTGAAAGCTGCAGTCGTGACCAATAAAATCATAAAAATATTTTTCATATTTCTCCCTAGGGTTTAATTACAAAATTTGGTCGAACGTAGCAAAATAGGAGGACGATTCCAACCTCTTTATAGAAAACACTTTTCTTTTTCCTCTAGACGGGACATACTCCGGTGAAAATGAGTGCAATTCCTTCAAATCTTAACGAAATCCTCAAAATCGCTGGTGAATATGTTGCGCAGAATTTACGCATATTAGCAGTTTTTGACTTGGATTCCACTCTTTTTAATGTCAGTACCCGGACTCAGAAAATTCTCTCGGAATTCGCCGAATTGCACGATGTTGAACGTCTAAAAATTGTTGAAGTCCGCCACGAAGACTGGGGCATCAAGGAAGCCGTACTGCGCGCGGGTCTCAGCCTAGAGTCCGATCTGGAATTACTTAAACAACTCCGTGATTTCTGGAGTGAGCGATTTTTTACCAGCGAGTATCTGCATTACGACGTGCCCTATGCCGGAGCTATCAGTTTTGTTCAGGAATTATCTGAAACCGGATGTGAAATTCAGTACCTGACCGGACGCGATCACACCCGCATGTATAAGGGAACGCTTGAGGTTCTCAGAAAATGGGGTTTTCCGCTGGAGGAAAAAAACCTTTTTCTGAAACCGAAAAAAGAGCAGGATGATGAACTTTACAAAGAAGACTGGTTCAAAAATCTGAAACCACATGAATATAAAAAAATATTTTTCTTCGAAAATGAGCCGGTAAATGTCAACGCCATCCTGAGTTCTTCGCCGGAAGTGGAAATTATCTTTTTGGACACGACTCATGCCCGCAAGCAGGAAGTGACCGACCCAATCAGAAGAATTAAGAATTTTAGCAGGTAAATATGTTGACCTTGATTGCCACTCCAATAGGAAGAATAGACGAAATCACATTACGCTCGCTCGAATTGCTGAAAAATGCCGATGTGGTGATCTGTGAATCAACAAAGGAAACCTCGAAATTGTTAAAAGGCCATGGCATCAAAGCCTTGCGCTACGAGGTGCTGGACGAACATTCAACGAAAGACGATGTTGCAGACCTTACCCGACTTTGCCGCGAGCAAAAGACGGTGCTGGTTTCCGATTGCGGTACACCGAGTTTTTGTGACCCCGGCTTTCAATTGGTAGAAGCCTGTAGGGCGGAAAACATAAAAGTTCAGTCTTCACTTGGTGCCTCAAGCCTGATGGGCCTGATCTCGCTGAGTTCCGAACGCATTCATCAGTTTCACTTCAGGGGATTCTTACCTGCGGAAAACATCGCGCGCGAAAAAGAATGGCAACTGCTCAAAAAAAACCGTGACTGCATTGTTTTGATGGATACTCCGTACCGATTGAAAAAAATGATCGACGAGTGCAGTCTGCATCTGGCAGACCGAAAGCTCTTGCTCGTGCTAAACCTTTCACAGGAAAACGAAACCGTCCTCGAGGGCCTGCCTGCAAAGATCAAGCAGCAGCTCGCTTTTGAAAAGGCCGAGTTCATGATTCTTGTCTATGCAAAAAATTAAACTACCGGTAGATGAGCATATTGATGAAATTCTCAGTGCGATCGACACTAATGACAGTGTCATTCTGAGTGCTCCGCCGGGGTCGGGTAAAACCACCCGGGTTCCAGCTGCACTATTCGGTGAATTTAAAAAAATTATCGTGCTGGTTCCGAAAAGGATTGCGGCCATTTCGGCCGCCGGCAGAATTGCGGAAGAAAATAATTGGACGCTGGGCCGCGAGGTAGGCTATCAGGTTCGATTTGAAAATAAATCAGAAAAGCATACACAGATCGTCTTTATGACAGAAGGTGTTTTCATAAAAAAACTTCAGGATCCCGAGCTGTGGTCGGACCTCGGACTGATTATCTTTGACGAATTTCACGAACGTTCAAGCCAGCTCGACCTTGCACTCGGCCTGACACTGGAACGGCAGATTCTTGAAGAGAAAATAAAAATCATGATCATGTCTGCAACTCTTGAAACTACACGACTGAGCAGTTTTCTCGGCAATCCGAAAATCCTGGAAGTCAAATCGGCGCCGCACCCGCTTGAGATTGTGAAATGCAAAAAATCGCAACGGCTTAAAATAGACCAGGCCTTTTCAGACGTATTGATGGAAAGTCTGAATGCTGCCACCACCCGGTCTAAGAACGATATTCTGATCTTTCTGCCGGGGCTTTCTGAAATAAGGTATATCGAACGTGCGATCCTTGCAAAGTTCAGGCAGTTTGAGATATGCGTTTTGCACGGCTCAGTCAGCTTGGCCGAGCAGAAAAATATTTTGCGCGGAAAAACGGAGTCGAAACGGAGGATTATTCTTGCAACTAATATTGCAGAATCGTCTCTGACGATTCCCGGCGTAGACTGTGTCATCGATTCAGGCCTTATTAAAAAGTCGGTAACAGAATCAAAAATCGGATTTAAAAAACTCGAGCTTTCGAGGATTTCACTTTTTTCGGCGAAACAGCGAGCCGGTCGCGCCGCCAGAACCGGCCCCGGCGTCTGTTATCAGCTCTGGCATCATTCGGATGAACGCTCGATGCCGGAAGCTGTAGTTCCCGAATTGCTTTTCAGCGACTTACATGAAGAAAGCTTAACCCTGCTTTCGCTTGGTGTCGCTGATCCTGACCGCTTTAGCTGGCTTGACCGGCCAAAGAAAAAATTCAGTGAAGCAATTGCGCAACTTCATGCATGGGGACTGGTCAATACTGAAAAAGGCCGAATTGTTCAGTCGGTGCCACTGGATCTTGATCGGAGCGTCTTGTTTGTTGAGTTAAGCCTTATAGGTTTTCAGGAAACGGCCAGCCGTTTTATGGCGTTTCTGGAAACTACAAATTTTGAGCGGCTGAATGAATTTCCTGATTTTGAATCATTTGGAATGGCCGAACTCGGCAACAAAATCGAGAATCAATTGAATCGGATAAAGATCAAGCCGAATTGTGCCCCTGCGGGATTGTTTAAGGAACATTTGATCAAAATTTTCTTCAGGGATTTCCCGCATCGAATTGCCAAAAGAAAAGAAAAAAATCAGGCGATTTCGAGTCTGGGCCGAGGAGTTGAACTTTTGCCCTTTCTGATCGGCGCCGATTCAGATTATTTTCTGTTGTTTTCCGGAAGAGACCTAACTGACGCCGTTACCAGATGCGATTTTGCAGTTGGATTTTCAGTTGCTGAGTTTGAAAAAAACAGTTCTGAAAGCATCCGACAGATCATTGAAATCAAATTTGATCTGGAACGGCGACGCCTATTCAAAATTGAAAAAAAAGTTGCCGGACTTTTCGTAGTGTCGGAAGCAGCGAAAGTTTTTATAGATGAGGCGAAAGAACCGGCCTTGTTCACGTCGTATTTCGAAAAAAATTTCGGCGAATTACTTGCGCACCACGAACATTACAAAAATTATGTTACAAAGGTGAATTTTCTGAAAAGAAAAACAAACAGCAACTTTATGTATCTGGAAAATCTGCCGCTGGAAACCTTTAATGCAATCGGCAGTTCTGTTAACTCCATTAATGGTTTTTTTGAAATGAATCTTTTCGAGATTCTGTTGCACGTAACACCTGAAGAAATAAAAAAATTCCTGATGCAGCTTCCGGGACAATTCACTTTACCGAGCGGAAAAACCGTCAGTATTGATTACGAATCTGAACAGGCGCCGAAAATTTCTGCCCGTATCCAGGAGCTCTATGGCCAGTCTGTAAATCCGACCGTGCTGGGCGGAAAAGTAAGAATGACTATCGAACTACTGGCTCCGAATTACCGCCCGACTCAGATAACCAGCCAGCTTGAAAACTTCTGGCAAACCAGTTATTTTGAAATAAAGAAGGAACTTAAGGCCCGCTATCCCAGACATGCCTGGCCCGATGACCCTAACAATTACAAGCACGAGCCAAAAAAGAAATAATTTATTTTGCAGGTATTTCGATGCTGTAAGGAGCAACTACCGTTGAACCGGCAGGAACGTCTTTCATGACTACGGCATTTGCCCCGATTCGGGCGCCATCGCCGATGGTGATAGGACCGAGAACTTTAGCGCCGGTGCCGATCAAAACTTTGTTACCCACTGTGGGATGGCGCTTTACATTGTCGAACTTCAACCCACCCAGAGTTACGCCGTGAAAAATTATACAGTCGTTTCCGACGATAGCAGTTTCCCCTATAACGCAGCCGACGCCGTGATCTATAACCAGCCGCTGCCCGATCTTTGCGCCCGGATGAATTTCAATTCCGGTAATTGTTCTGGAAATGTCTGCGACGAGTCTTGCAATAAAATAGAATTTCAAATTATAAAGAAAATGTGCGATGCGGTGAAAAAAAAGAGCGCGAGGCCCCGGATACAGAAAGAAAATTTCTGCAAAAGATTTAGCCGCGGGATCATAATTTTTATAGGCCTTAATAAGTGCCATCATTCGGTCCAACGTCCTTTAAGATTCTCAACGTAAAAATAACGGTCGAAGTGTTCACTGTAGCGCGACCACGGATTTCCGGTTTCTCGTTCGCTTGTCATAAAGCTGAACATTGTATCCATTTTAGAATCGAGCTCATCGATCGAGGCTACAACGAATGCTTCCATAATGTAAGGTCGCACCGGCGAGCCGTATTCGAGTTTTCCGTGATGCGAAAGAACAATATGCTTCATAATTTCACGGAGGTCTTCCGGAAATCCCAGAATTCGCTGCGATTTTTTATCGATCAGTTCGCAGGCCAGTTGCATATGCCCTAACAAGCGACCTTTATGTGAATACTGAATTTGCTCGCGAATGATTTCGAGCTCCCATACTTTTCCGAGATCATGAAAAATCGCGCCAAAGACTAGAAGGTCGTAATTCAGATAGTTATAATGAGCGGCCATCATCTTCATTACTTTGCAGATCGAAACGATGTGTTCGAGCAGCCCGCCTTTTTTTGAATGGTGAATGGATTTAGCTGCCGGCGCCTTCAGAATCAACGACTTAATTTCATCGTCCAGGAGGCTATCGAGTACGAGCTGTCTGATGTGCGGCGCCTTTATTTCGTTCGTAATGCTGATCAGTTCTGAAAATAGCGCATGAACGTCCAAAACAACATCATCAATATTAAAGTCAGCTTTGTTAAACTGCGTCTGCTCGGGTTTTTCAATCTTATGAACGATAATCTGCTTACGGCTGAGATAAACCTGCACTTGGCCTTTTACAACTATGACATCACCTATTTCGAACAATTCAGAAAGTTCATCTACCCGATCCCAGATGCGCGCATCGATATGACCGGTTTTGTCTCCGATGAGCAGGCTAAGGAACGCACGGCCGTTTTTGCCCATTCCTTTTACTTTATCTTTTACGAGAAATGCGCGGTCGTTGACGTTATCTTTGTCGTTAAGCAGTTTAATTGCGGTTTTAGGCGTTGTTGTCATCAGAGATTTGCTCCCAGACAGAGTTCTTTGCTATATCTTGAATCGAAAATTGTAAGTTGGGCCATGAAAATCTGGGATGACTTCTTAAAAACAAAAACATACATGCCGGCCGTAATGTAAAGGTAACGTAGATCGCTTGTATTCAACTTAAGAAATTCCGGCTTCTGCAGTTTGCTAAAACTCTTTTTAAGATCGATCATCTTTCCGCAACCGAGCCCGAAAGACTCATTTTCAATTTTTTTAACAGGGCTGTTGCTGATATAGTAAAGATGGAGGAATTCATAATTCTCATCAAATTGTTCTGCGGGAAAACTCAGGAAAAAACTTCCAGATCCTAAAACCATATCTTTGAGGTCGATGTTACCGCCACCTTTGGGGAAATTGTACCGGACAGCAGGCTTTTTAAGAACACCTTCACTCAGCTCAGAAAACCGCACCTGGAGCGGCATAAAAAGGTAAACGGGAGTTAGCGTTTTTGAATCGCTGATGATTTCTTTTACAAGCGCCGTCATCAGTACTTTCGGAATCTGTACTTCTTTTGCGATGGACCTGACGTCGATTATCTCATCATTTTCGGAGGAACTGTTTTGAGCGCATCCCGCGAGTAAAAAAATCAGCAGCAATCTTACGAACATTCAATTTACCAAGTTCTTCGCCACAAATAATGGTGCGAAATTCTGAACAGTTACGAAATGATCTTTTACAAAAGTTTTGAGTTCAGCAACAGAGTTCTTCGCAATCAGTTGCTCCAGATCGATCCATTCCTTGTAAAACATCTGCTGGCGCGAAACCAGAAATTGCTGATGCGTTGAAACACTTGTGTTCGGGCCTTTTTCAAGTTTATTAAGCGCAAGCAACAAATGATTCAGTTCGGACCCCATATCCAGCTGATTGGTTTTCTCTAGCGCAAGAAGCTCTTTTGTTCGCTTCTGGGCATTATATAGCAGCAAGTTGATCTGCTCGCGAATGGCAGGGTTAGCGATTTTAGCGATGTTATTGGAAACAAATTCCGTGGCTGTACTTAGTTGGTTGGCTTCAAGAAGGTCATGGACTTGAAATAAAATCAGCTCATCGCCCGAAAGAAGCTTCTGAACATTAGATTTAATTTCGGCTAACTCGGTCCAGGCATAGGTGTTCTGGGCCAGTAGATTCGGTTTTACGAATTGTTTGGATAACAGGCAAGGCGTATTAAAGTATTGCGTTTTAGACACCTTAAACAGGACAGTTTCCTCGAGCTCGTGTGCAAGTACGATCTGTGCCAGCAGGAGTTCTTTTTTAAAATCATAATAAACTGTTGTGTATTTTTCCAGATTCGAAAGTAGCTCTTTGGTGAGCGGCGTTTTTTCTACGGCAGTAAGCCCGTAGTAGGCCTGAACCATACCCAGCAAATAGCGACCGTTTTTATCCTGTGAGAAAATGGATTTGAAAAGCGTGAACGAAGTTGTGAACTGCCCTCTTTTCAGATTGAGCAATGCTTCGTTTTCTTTAATAAGCAGCGAAGCCGGCAACAAAGCAGTGGCCTTGACCAGAAATTCCTGAGCCTGGCCGTAATTCTGCAACTGCATCGAAACCAGGAAATTGATGATTTCGATATTTGCCTTTTGTTCCTGCGAAAGGCCTGAATCTGTTTTGAGTGACTTTATGTCATCAGGCCCAACGAGACCCGTTGATTCAAGCAGCGGATAAATTTCAAGCAGCTCAGGCACCATTTTTTTCTGATTTGCAGCGGGAAGCTTTGCAAATACATCGACCGCTTTTTGGTAGAGGCCCAGATACTTGAACTTCTTGATCTGTAATGCCAATTCTTCTTCCTGCCTGAGGACATTTCGCTTCTGGACATAAATATACCCGAAAAAAGATGTCAGAAGCAGCACGACACTGACAACAGTGCCCACAAGAATTTTAGAAGAAAAGATATTCAATTTGTTCTGAATTACAACGTCGGTCTGAACTCCGTAAACCTTCGCTCTTTCCATTTTTCGAGCCGGCGACGGAGCCGGAGTCGAAATCACCTCATTTGTTACAACAACTTCTTTTGCTTCAATATTGATGTCGGTAAACGGATTGAGATCGGTTTTGGTTTTCTGCAGAGTTGTATCTTCAGGGGATTTGGTCGTACTTTGGAACGTTTTCGTACCCTCGGTACGGGCATCGATTTCTGACCGCATTTCGTCAACAATAACCTTGAACTCGCCATTCTCGCGCACATAAAGCCATCTGGTTTCGGGATCACGAATTTCATCAATAATCGAAATTTGCTTTTTGCGAATGAGATCGATCACCTGTTCAAAATTATACGGCCCCAGAATCCTATTTTCTGATTTTATGAGCCATTTATTTTCTAACTTCTGTTCCCGTTGCATAATTCCTAAAGTCTTTAGTGTTTAAAATGCCTTCTGTTCGTCATGATCATATTTATTTTATTCTGGCTGGCCGCTTCGATTACCTTTTCGTCCTGAACCGAACCGCCCGGCTGGACGATCCATTTGATCCCTGCCTTTGCGATAAGTTCAATTGAATCCGGAAATGGAAAAAATGCATCACTAATCAAAACTGCGCAGCTGAGTGCAAAATCAACCCGGGATTTATATTCCAGCATACGCTCAATCGCGTGCTTAACGGCATCAACCCGGTTAACCTGTCCCATCCCGAGGCCGATAGTCTGCCCGTTAACAACAATTGCAATGGCGTTGCTTTTAAGTGCGGCGCCGACTTTTTCGCCGAAGATCATATCATTAAGCAACTGTGGAGTCGGGGGCTCGCCCAAAAACTTCCAATCAGCACTTGAAAAAGAATCCTCTAGTTGCAACAGAACCCCGCCTGCTATGGACTTAAAGTTTCTGTTTGCGGACGACAACGTGGCCACATTTTTCAGGCCCAGCACGCGTAGATTCTTTTTATTCGCGAGAAATTTCAGACTGTCATCGCTGAATTCAGGCGCGATAAGACATTCTAAAAAAATGTCTTTGAAAAGCTCACAGGTATCAAGTGTGACCGGCCGGTTAAAGGCAACAACGCCGCCAAAAATACTTTTGGGATCGGCGGCTATTGCTTTTTTAGCTGCCGAAGATAAATCGTCACTAATCGCCGCTCCGCACGGGTTATTGTGTTTAACTGCAACACAAGCCGGAGAATCAATAAACTTTATTAAACTGACCGCCGAATCGAGATCCAGCAGGTTATTATAGGAAAGTTCTTTTCCCTGATAAATATGGGCATCGCCGAGATTAACAGTGGCAAGCGGATTAACGTACCAGTCAGCGGTTTGATGGGAGTTTTCGCCATATCGCAGCTTCATCTTTTTTTTAAGCGGCAAATTCAAAAATTCAAGGTCTTCACCGTTTTCCCCCAGCTTATCCACGATTAATGAGTCATAATACGCAGTTAATGAAAACACTTTAAGCGCAAGCCGCTTTTTGTCTTCATTAGTAAGGGTTTTGGTTAAAATTTTCTTTTGTACCCACTGGTAGTCCTGAGGAGAAGCCAGCACAATAACTGATTTATAGTTCTTAGCAGAAGCTCTTAAAAAGCTCGGACCGCCGATGTCGATATTCTCGATAAGCGCTTCAAAGGTTGAACTTTGGTTCTGCGCTGTCTTTTCAAATGGATACAAATTACCGATAACCATGTCGAAAGCTTTTACATTGTGCTCTTTCAGCTGCGCCATATGCTTCGGATTTTCTTTGTCAGCGAGTATTCCCATGTGGATCGATGGATGAAGAGTTTTAACCCGCCCATCGAGCACTTCGGGAAACTGAGTCACTTCGGAAACTTCGACAACTTTATAATTATTTTTTTTAAGAAATTCATAGGTTCCGCCGGTTGACACCAGTTCAAGTCCGAGTTCGACAAGCGGATTCAGAAATTCGATTAAACCGGTTTTATCTGAAGTGCTGATAAGTGCTCTCATTTAAAACGGTGACCTTGAAAGAAGTAATTTCAGATCGTCATTGGTCAGAAATAAGCCGGCACCGAGATAGGCCGAATTGGTATTTCTCTTGTTAAGGATATCATTGTAACCTGCCGTTAAATAAATTCCGTATGACAATTTATAATTCAGGCTGGCACGCAACTGAAGTTTTTGAAAATCAAAGGCTTCGACGCTGGCTCTTAACCGCTGATTAAACATTTGATAGTCGACACCCATACCGCCTGTGTCTTCAATTAAACCGCCCTTTAATGTCCAGTCGAAGAAGTTTTTCGCAAAATAAAGGCTTAGCTTCGTTTTCGATTTGTATGTTTTTGTTTCAGTTGACACGGGAGTTGCTATACCGCCCACCGAAGTCGAATAGTCGGTAATTTCAACCACACCCGCCGGATCGGTAATAATTCCCAAATAGTAGTAGCGGTCAAGGCCCGGCTGAATTGTTACACCAATTGCAGTTTTAGCAGCGCCAACCTCGCCGAGGTAGTAAGAATTGAAATCGATTCCGGTTGAAACCCGGTTGGCCGTGTCAACCAGTCCGCTGATTCCTTCAATCGCCGTTGAAACATCTTCAGCCGTTTGTTCGTCGGAAATCAATTTGCCGATTGTGCCTTCGCCGCGATTTATCTTCGATGTAATATCGTCGATATTTTTCATTGAAGAATTCAGGCGCTCCATCGTGGATTTCCAGGTTCTTTTAAAGCCTTTTTCGCTTTCATCATTGATCAGATCATCCAGAGTTGAGGTGATGTTATTGACTTGGTCTACAATCTCACCGATCTGCTCTTTGTTTTCACTGGTCATTTCGGAAAGATCTGAAGTAAGTTTTTCAATATTAAGAACAATTCGGCCCAAAACATGTTTATTTGTACCGTCATCTGAAACGGCTTCTTTCAGATTCTTTGCAACGTCTTTCAGGGAGGCTGCCAGCTCGGACACCTGCCCCATAACATCATCCATACCGCCGGCAGATTTTACATTTAAAATCTGACCGCCGTCTTCTAATTCAGGATCGCCTTCGGTTCCAGGGTAGACTTCAACATTTTTGTCTCCGAGAATTCCGTTAGACTTCAGCGCAACCGCCGCCGACCGGGTAAGGCCCACGCCAGACATAACAGTCACATCGATGCGCGCCTGCCCATCCTGTAATTTGATTTCTTTTATCACGCCTACGGGAATACCCGCGGCCTTAATAGCTGATCCCTTTACCAGACCCTGAGCGCTCGGTAAAAGAAACCACGCACGTTTCGACCGGCCCATATAACTTGGATCGTCGCTCACCTGCATCGACATAAAGGCGATCAAGGCACCGATTCCGACGACAAGAATTCCAACTTTAAATTCCGGTGTTTTAAAAAAATTCACTTAAAGAACTCCATGATGTAAATATTTAATGCTTTATTCCTTTATCAACAAACTTCCTGACCAATTCGAGATCAGATTTGTAAAAATCATCCGCCGTTCCTGCCAACAGTACTCTACCGGCATCCAGCATCACAACAAAATCTGCAATCCGAAAGGCTGCGTGCAGATCGTGCGAAACCATAATTGACGTCGTTCCGGGACGAGCCTGATGCGTCTCTATAATTAAATTATCTACCATTTCCGTTAGAATGGGATCTAATCCTGTTGTGGGCTCGTCGTAGATTAAGATTTCTGGATCTAGGGCGAGTGCTCTTGCTAGACCAGTTCGCTTCTGCATACCACCCGAGATTTGACTCGGCAATTTATGATTATGTTTCGGATCGAGGCCTACCATTTTCAGTTTTTCCAGCGCAACTTTTTCGACTTCTTCCTTTGAGAGCTGCCTACGGTGTTCTTCAAGCGGAAATTTGACGTTTTCAATAACTGTCATGTCATCGAAGAGTGCGGCACTCTGAAACAGAACTCCGTAATTGCATCTGAAAGCCGTCAGATCATCCTCATCAAGCGCATTGAGATCACGCCCGAGAACATAAACCCGGCCTGAAGTCGGACGGTACAATCCCAGCATGTGTTTCAGTACCACACTCTTTCCTGTACCTGAAAATCCGATGATGGACGTGAGACTGCCTAACGGAATTTTAAGATCGATTCCTTTTAGAACAAATTCTTTGCCGTCAAAAGTTTTTTTAACATCCTCGAGTACGACCGCGAATTGTTCTTTCTTTTCCGTCATTTTGCAACTCCGGTGATAAGATAATAAATCCGGATTAAATTCATCAGGAAATAATCCAGTATGATAATAATAACCATACTGACGACAACACCGCGGTTGGTTGCCTCGCCCACACCTTTGGCGCCGCCGGAGGTATTAAAGCCCTTGTAAGTACAGATTACGGCAAACATAAATCCGAATATAGCCGACTTAATTAGGCCTTCGTTAATGTGATGAATTTCAACGGTATCGCGGATTTTTGACATGAATACCGCATGGTCCAGTCCAATTAACTTGGTACACAAAAACCACGATCCGAACATCGCCATAAAATCAAAAAGCGCGGTCAGCATCGGCATACAGACAACGGCCGCGATTATTCGCGGTGCAATCAGATATTGTTTGGTATTGATACCCATGACATCGAGCGCGTCCATTTGTTCATTTACCCGCATTGTTCCCAATCGTGCGGCCATAGCGCCACCGGCGCGCGCAGAAACTATTAATCCGGTTAGAACCGGGCCCAATTCTCTTGAAATCCCGAGTGCAACTGTAGGGCCCACCAGGTCCACAGCGTTGACGAGTTTAAATCCGAGATAAACCTGAAACGAAAGCGCGAGGCCGGTAAAGATACTTGTCAGTGTGATGATTCCAACCGACTGACTTCCGATAAATTCCATATGCTTTAGAATTTCGCCATAACGATACGGTTTGGCGAAAAGAAGTCTTGTGCTCTGCCAAGCAAAAAGCGCAATCAGTCCGATTTCGCGGATGAATCCCTGCGCGGAATCAAGTATGGCAAACATAAACCTATCGATGCCATCGGAAATTCTTTTAATAACTGAAGTATCTTCCGTCATATTTTCTTGAGCCCTTTAAAATGTCTCGGGACCCGCTCGCTGACCGAAGTCAGAGTTTCCCAGACAATCGTATTTGTTTGTTTTGCCATCTCTTCTGCCGATAAAAAATTATTCTTTTCATCGAAACCGAAGAGAACAACTTCTTCTTCGATCCATTTACCGATTTCAGATTCGGGAACAACATCCGTAACATCCAACATTAAAAAATCCATGCAGACGCGGCCGACTATCGGAACTTTCGTCTGCGCAAACAATGCAACAGAACTGTTTGAAACCAGACGATGAACTCCGTCGGCATAACCGATCGGCACAACCGCAATTCGCGAGGGCCGTTTTGCAGTCCAGGTTGAGCCATACGATACCGATTCGCCAGACTCGATTATTCTGATATTATTCACGACTGATTTGAGTGACATCACAGGTTTCAGATCAATATCTGAAAAATAGGCCGAAGGTTGATAGCCATAAAGCATCAGGCCCGGACGCAGGCCCCAGACATGTTTTTGCAACAGCCGATTTTTACCGGTGGCCAGCCCTGCGATGCCGCCCGAGTTCAGCACATGATGATAAATGTCGCGAGCTCCGAAATAATCGATTATTTCAAGAAACTTAGTCAGTTGCCGTGAAGAAATTCCGTCTTCAAGATGCGAGTCCTCGCCTTTTGAAAAATGAGTCAGCAAAGCCTTCAGTTTCAGTTTTTTAGATTTCAGAAAATGATAGTTGAGTTTATCGGCTTCCTGCAGGTCAAAGCCAATCCGATTCATACCTGTATTGAATTTAAGGTGCACTTTAACCGGTTCATCTGCCACGGATTCGAGCGCCTGAATCTGTTCCCATGTACTTACGACGGGCGTAAGTTGGTACTCCAGAATTTTTTCGGCGCCGCGCTTGTCGAAGCCGCGAAATACGAGAATGTCGGATTTGATTCCGGAAGCCCGCAGAATCAGCCCTTCTTCAATCAGGCAGACACCGAGAACCTGAGCCCCCTCTTTTTCGAGCGCCAGCGCAACCTGCACATCTCCATGTCCATAAGCATTGGCTTTGACCATCGGGCAGATAAACCGATCATCTTTGGTAACGTTTTTAATCTGTGTCCAGTTATGGATCAGATTTTCTAAGTTAATTTCGGCTAAAGTGCGGCGGAACATTTCCATTTTTTGTTGGCTCACGTATTCACTTGAAAATCGGGTTTGTGGTCTTGTGTGGCTTTAAAAACGCAAATCTTGTCGCCGCCTTTGGTGCTGATGAACTCGAGCGCCTTTCGTGCCGAATCGGTTAAGCTTTCGGCGGTTTTTGTCAATGAAGGATATTCGCTTATTCCCTGACTGACCGTCACGATAAAGCCGATTTTCGAAAAGCTTTCGGTTTTCAGCTGCTGGCGCAGCCGTTCTGCGCGCAAGGCTGCGCCTTTCCGGTTACAATTGACCAACACAATAGAAAATTCATTGTCATCGGTTCGGCAGGCGTAGTCGGGCATCCGGCTGGTTTTCTTTATTACATCTGCAACTTTTTTAATAATTTCATCACAGAAGTTTCGTCCCTGGCTGACTTCAATTTCTTTTAAAATATCAACCGCCACCTTCACGACCGATATCGGAGCGAAAGTTCGTTTTGAACGGTCAATTTCTTTTTCAAGAATCCTTTTGTAGAAAAGTTGGTTGTAAAATCCTGTCAAGGCATCTTCAACATCAAGATGCGCGGGCTGGGATTCAAGCGCAATCAGATTGTAAACAAGACTCATCAAAGAGAAGTCTTCTGCAGCTTCGGCGCCGATATCCTGAGGTGAAATGAGCAGCCCTTCAATTTCATTCTTCAGAAGCAAGGGCAAAATTTTTATCGTGTCGACTTCCCATTTACTCTTGACGTAATTTAGAAATGATTCAGGAAAGCTGCCGAGCATCAGCTTTTCATTGAAGTTTTCGCTGTTTGTCGGAATTTTGTAAGACAGGCCTTCGACCCAGGCCTCCGGCATATTCTGACTTGAAACCGAAACATAAGTTTGAATGGATTTGATAAACTTCAAAAACACCCACGATTGTGACGGAGATTGTTTAAAAAACGTCTGGATCAGTTCTTCTTTTGTTTCGGCTACGCGATAACCGGAGATCCGCATCTGAAATGGCCGGATTGTTGGCCCCGAACGCTGAACCTCAACATTATTTTTCAGAGTAGACAGTTCCTGCAAGGTGCCTTGGAAAGTATTGTAGATTTGTTCATTCTGGTAAAGACGGTAGAAGCCTTCGCAGGTTTGATCAACAGTCATCGCTATTTGATCGAAAATTGAAGGCTGCGAACGGTCGAAATACTGAACCATGTTGTATTCGCGATAATCGTTAAGTTGAGCGAGAACATCAGCACCGGCAAGACAAATAAATTTAATTTCGGACGACATCTTCAGAACCGTCTGAAAAACTTCACTTAAAGGCAATACCAATGTTGCCTGATCGACAATCAGAATATGGGGAACACCTAAAGACATCCGGATGTAGAGTTCGTCAAAGTCTGAAAAAAAATGGCAATCATATTTTGCGGCGGTAAGATTAAATTTTAATTTACTTCCAAGTTCCGCGTCCTGCGAAAATACAAATATGGTAAATTCAGGAGCAATTTCACTTATTTTCATGAGTTATCTGGCCGCCGAACATGTACTTTGAAATCATTCACTTTAAATTCTTTTTTGTTAAGCGCGAAAGAAGGCTTATCGATTTTTGCACCACCCGGAGTAATGCTGATTTTTTGCGAAGTCAGGTTTTCCTTAAGCATTTCGGCCGCAATGGTTACCGCCCCTTCGTCTTCAGGAGTAAGCTCATCCAGCGCAAGCGCCTTCTCGATATCTGAAATGTCAATTTGTGGTTCTTCAAGCGCCTTAAAATGATCAATCAGAATGTTGGTTCTGGTTCTTTCAAGTTCTTCTTCCGTTGGGTCTGGAATTTTTACTTCCACTATTACTTCAGGTTGTGCTTCCGATTTCGGAATAACTTTTTCCTGCTCGATCCTTACGGTTTTAGTAACTTGCTCTTCAGGCTGAAATATTGATTTTGTCTGAGTTGCTTCGGCAGTTGCACGCGTTTTTTCCAATTGCTCTTTTTGTTGCAAAACTGCATTCTCCCTCATCTCTGGAAAGACGACGGCCTTAGCCGGTTTCATCGAATTTGCCGCCGCCCCTACCATACTTCCAACGGTATCTTTGTAAATTTGCTCGCGTTCCTGTTTCTTGTAACGCTCAACCTTACGCTCGATCGGATCGAGACTGTAGAAAACAACAGCCACCAATATGAATCCGAATCCAACCACCACTCCGACGATCGACCACGGAACAACGAAACCGGAACTAATTTTCTTTTTTAGAATATAATTCATCGCAATCAGATTTGTGCCGGGAATCTCTTCCCGCTCGATCAGATACTTCTTTTTCGAGAGCTTGGCTTCCTGAGTAAGGGTTGCGATATAATCCCCTTCGGAATGCGCTGCCAGCATATTTTCAGCCGTAACCAGCAGAGCTGTGCTTCTTTCCCCACGCTCATTATCAAAAAATTTCTGAAAGTATTCAGCACTACCGACAAGTGCTAGTTCGCGCTTCTGAGCATTTTTAAATCTTAAAATAAGAAATTTTGATCCGGCTCTGTCCTGAAACAATTGAGCTACAAGCGGACTTTTGGAGTTTGACTTGTTCAGCGCAAGCGCTCTTTCAAGATAATTTTCATTCCAACTCTCTGCCGGCGTGTTCGATCTGACAAGGAGCTTTGAAACTTTCAGACTTCGACCGGTATCTTCCACCTTCGCAATCGCAAAGAAAGGATCAAGTTGAACCCAGTTAATACTGGTGTCGGCGAGCTCAGTTTCGTAACTTGAAAGAACATTCTTGAGCTGGGAGACCTGACTCGAGACCGTCGTCTTTGCCTGCACAACTTTACTCCGCAACTGAGTTTCGGATAAAAACTGTTTTTCATTTTTGAAATAGTCATTTAATTTATAGACGACCAGGGCCAACAAGACAAAAAGAACGGCTGAAATTTTAAAGACAAGTCCTGTCTTATTTGATGGCTGCATCCCTACTTTATTCACCTTTTCATTATAGTAGTTTTTTGCTTTTTGAATCAATGGACAAATGGTTATTTTAATGTGACAAACTAGACCATGAAAATTGAAACTGAAATCTTGATTGTAGGCACTGGAATCGCCGCACTTGCACACGCATTGAAGATTTCTTCAGACAAACGGGTTTTGATTTTAACAAAAGACAAAATCCCCTCTACAAACAGCGCAATGGCTCAAGGCGGAATTGCAGCAGTTGTCGACAAAACTGATAATTTCAGCAGTCACATTGAAGACACATTGATTGCCGGTGCAGGTCTTTGCCGCAATGAAGCAGTGCATAATTTTATTAAGCAAGCGCCTGAAAGAATTAAGGATTTAATAAATTGGGGAGTCCAGTTCGATGAAGATCTAACCCGGGAAGGCGGTCATTCTTTCAGACGAATTCTCCACCATGAAGATCAGACCGGCGCCGAAATTCATAAAAAACTCTGGTTGCAGATTCTCAATAGACCCAACATCACAGTTCTTGAAAACTATTTCGCAATTGACTTGCTGGTTAATAAAAAAATTGATCCCGCGATTACCGGTCCAACAGCTATTACGGGAGTTTACGCACTAAATAAGCTGACCAACGAAGTGAAAATTATCAGAGCAAAGGCAACTGTTTTGGCAACCGGCGGCGCCGGCAAAGTCTATCTTTACACCTCGAACTGGAGCGGATCAACCGGCGACGGAATTGCGATGGCCTACCGTGCAGGCGCACGTGTTGCAAATCTTGAATTTATGCAGTTCCACCCGACTTGTCTCTATCATCGCGAATCCAGAAATTTTCTGATCACCGAAGCCATTCGGGGCGAAGGCGGCGAACTTGTAAATTCGAAAGGCGAGCCGTTTATGAAAAAGTATCATAAGGCAGGTTCACTGGCCCCAAGAGATATCGTTGCACGGGGAATCGATGCTGAAATTAAAAAATCGGGCGAAGCTTGCGTCTACCTCGACATAACAAATAAGCCGATTGATTTTCTAAAGGCGCATTTTCCGAATATTTTTGCCAAGTGTCTGGAGTACGGAATTGATATGTCAAAACAGGCTATTCCCGTAGTGCCTGCGGCTCATTATCTGTGCGGCGGCGTGGTGACAGACGTGAATGGTCAATCGGACCTGAACGGACTATTTGTGATCGGTGAATCTGCCTGCACCGGTTTTCACGGCGCAAATCGCCTGGCCTCAAATTCATTGCTTGAATGTCTTACAATGGCGCACAACTGCGCAGAGTTGCTGAATAAGAATTGGACGGAAATCCTTGTCCAGACAGCGATTGCAGCTGAACCACTGCCATGGGCCAAACCGGAAAATACCGACTTGGATGAAATGATCGTTATTTCCCATATGTGGGACGAAATCCGAAGACTGATGTGGAACTATGTCGGCATTGTGCGATCAACAAAGCGGCTGCGCCGGGCGCAGCAGCGCCTGAAAAATATTAAACAGGAAGTAAAAGAATATTACTCGAATATGAAAGTTCATTCGGATATTATTGAACTTCGGAATATTGCCATCGTTGCTGAATTAACAGTTGAATGTGCCTTGCGAAGACATGAGTCCAGAGGAATACATTATTCGCTCGATTTTCCAGCGACTGAAGCCCAGGCAAAAGACACGATTCTTTGACTTCACTTTGACTTCAACGCGATTTAACTAGACCATATTCGGATATGTATACACGCTCCGAGACTTTTTTTAACGGCTTTGATGGAACTAAACTTTTTCTGCAGAACTGGGTCTGTAAAAAGCCAAAAGGTACAATTATTATTACACATGGTCAGGGCGAACACTCTGACTGCTACCTGAGACTTATCAATACACTTGAAATTCAGGGTTGGAATGTTATGGCCTGGGATTTACGGGGCCATGGAAAATCTGAAGGTCTTCGCGGCTACGCAAAAGATTTTGACGAGTACGTTTTGGACTATAAAATTTTACTGGATTTTGCGCTCGGGATGCAGGACGTGCACAGCAAACCTGTAGTGCTGCTTGCGCACTCGATGGGTGGTCTGATACAGACATGCACTCTTTCTGAAAGAAAGCATTTAAATGATGTTATTGCCGCACAGGTGTTGAGTTCGCCGCTATTCGGTGTTGCCGTTGAAGTTCCGGATTGGAAAGACAAGGGCGCGGGCCTTATCAATTCGTTTTTCCCGAAACTGACTCTGAACAATGAAATTAAAAATGATTTGCTCACCCGCGATCTTGATGTGATCCGCGAGTACGAACAGGATACTTTCCGGCATAGCCGCATTTCATCGGGTGTGTATCTGGGCTTCAAACGCGAATTCGCACGCGTCGTAAGTAAAGCGGGCGACATCACAATTCCGACATTGATGCATATATCAGATAACGATCCGGTTGTTTCAAGCCAGAGCGCGCTTCAGTTTTTTGATGCGCTGGCCAGCAAGAACAAGGTTCTGAAAATTTTTGAGGGCGCTACCCACGAACTTTACAATGATACGGTTCGAACCGAAGTGTTTAAGGCCGTTAGTGATTTTTTAAAACAATTTGTGGAATCTTAAGAGGTTAAAAATGCTGTCGCAATTCAGATTGTCATTATTTTTATTATTTTATACTTTGGCAACAACTTCGTGCGTAACGCCGCTTCGTACACAAACCGGTGTTCCGGAAGTAAGCCCATCGGATTATGAAGCAATCCTGACGAGTAAAACAAAGAAGCTCGAAGTTTACGACGGACTTTATAATATTTTAACTGTTCAGGCCACCTGGCTTGATTCGCAGATGATGGAGGCGGCGCTGTCACTGTCGGCCCGCAATGCGCAGTGGAGCGAGCAGATTTACCGAGAAGAGCGGGCAAAAAAGATAATAAAAAATATCGATACAACAGAGTTTTTTGTAAGTATCTACACACCAGAGCGGCGCCACTCTGATCTTTCAAAATCAAAAAATCTGTGGAAGATATTTCTGGAAGTTGATGGCCAAAGATACGAAGGCAAAGCCACAAAGGTTAAACAGCTTTTAACTGAGATTCAGGCGACCTATCATTATCATAACCGTTGGTCTACTCCTTACGTTGTAAGTTTCCCGGTGCCGACTGCCACTGTAGAAAACCGGCCGGCCACACTGACGTTCACGGGTGCCGTAGGCGCAGCGCAATTAAATTACTAGACCCAGCTTGACATAAGTCAAACCCATCTCAGATTTAAAGTGTAAGAGGAAACCGGTTTCCTCCCGAAAAATAAAATTATTTTAAAGGGAGGCAAAAGTGAACGCATTATCATTATTAAACAGTTTTGAACGGGATTTCGCCAGACCACTGGTCCGCGAAAAAGTGTTCCCATCGTTGATGAAATACGACGATAAAAACGCTGCTTGGCAGCTTACCGTCGAGTTGGCGGGGGTAACAAAAGAAAATGTAAAAATTGATACGTCCGAAGGCTATCTTCGATTAACCGGAGAGAAGACGAAAGGGTTCAATACAGGTAAGTTCGAAGGACTCTACTCAATTCCTGAAGGCGTGAATGAGGATAAAATAGAGGCCGTATTCGAAGATGGAATATTGAACGTAAACATTCCGATGCCTGAAAAAAAATTAGCTAAGAATATACAGATCAAATAAGGTCTGTAGTTAACGATCCCGTGGTTTATAAGGCCCTCCGTCAAAAGGGGGCCTTATTTTTTTGCCTTGCGCGCAACAGAATAAACAATGCGAATAACGTCATCGTGCCTAGAGCCATTATTTTCTCAGCGGCGCTGTTCCTGTGCAAACTCATTCTCGGGTTATCGGGTAAGACACTTACACTTGCCCCATAGGTCATTGCATACGCGTGCGTAAATTCGGCCCCAATAAAAAAAATCTGCGCAGAATAATACACCCACAAAAAAAGAAAAGTCACGAGTGCAAAATTGATCAGTTGCGAAATGGCCTGCCACACAGCTTCGACAAGTGGCACTGAATCCCCCGCGTACTTTAAACCTGCGGCCAACAAACTTGTCATCACAAGTGAAACAAGCAGCAAAAAACCAAAGACCAGTATCATTCCGAACGAAAGCCATCGCTTTCGGAGAAGTCCGATAATGCCCTTGGATTCTTTCGGTGTTACCTTCCAAATTTGATTGAGCGAATCCTGCAGCTCGCCGAAAACACCGGTGGCGCCAAGCAAAAGCGCTAAAAAACCGACGACGACGGCAATCCCGCCATTTTGTCGTTGCAGGAAATTCTTAATTATTTCCTGTACAGTTTCGTCCGCGCCACTTCCAACCAGTCCTGATAACTGCGAAAATACTTGCCCCCGAGCCGCCTCCTCACCGAAAAAAATGCCGGCAAGTCCCATTGCAATCAGCAAGTCAGTGACCTTTATCGCAATCCCCTGCTTAAA
>JANOJH010000074.1:0-1285 GCA_031408135.1 Bdellovibrio sp.
GATTTGCCCGTACTTTCAGGTCCATAGAAGCAAATCTTTTTTATTGCTTCCATTGTCTTCTGACAAAAAATAATCCAATCAAACACCCCACGGCATCTGCTGCGATATCTCCCAAATCAAATGAGCGATGAGGAATAAAAAAATGTTGTATGAATTCCATGAGGATACCATAACTAAGAAAAGCAATGGAAATCCAGATAGATAATTTAGCTAAGGATAGATGAAGAGCAGGCCGATGGAATAATGGCAGGCACCACAAAAAGACCATCACGCTAAAAAGGCCAACATGTATCCACTTGTCAAATTGAATTATTCCAAACCAATCTTCTTGCGGTAACGCTTGTCCTGGAAGGCAGAACGCAACAGAGGACAAGATCAACCACACAATTGCCGGCCAGAAAGATTTAATGGTTATGCTCATGCTTACTTATCGAATAATATGGGCTTTTGTAAACCCCGCAAGATCGGCCAGGGATAACTGCCTGCGCTGCTGCTTCGGTAGGCAGGGCACCAGATCACTAAGTTCAAATAATCTGTAATTGTTTTTGTGAGACATCAGTTACTGTTGTGATTTAGTCGCGTTGTATTCACGAATCCAATTCCAAAGGCCAAAGGCTGCGATGAAGCAAAACACCAGATATTCCAAACCCAGGAATTTAATTCCTTTCGCAAAATACATTCCGGTTGCAACTACATCAATCACAATCCACAAAATCCAGCATTCCACTTTTTTTTGGATCATCAGAAATGTGGTAACAATGCTCATGACGGTTACGAAAGAATCAAGGTACGGAAAGGCGCTGGGCTTACTGAAAACAGAGGGCACAATGTCATGGAGTCTGCTAGCCACCGCCCCAAAGAGAAGTGTGCCAACCAAACCTAATGCACTCAGAATAAGAAGTTGTTTCACAGGTGTGAAACTCACTTTTAATTCAGCTTTATAATTTTCTTCGCCCTTGCGGGGATGTGCCCAACGCCACCAGCCAATAATGTTGGTAACAAAAAAAAATATTTGCAAAAACATATCGGGGTAAAGCTGCACCTGAAAAAAAAGAAAGAAAAGCAAAACCACATTGATAATCCCTATTGGCCAACTCCAGATGTTGGCCCGCGCGGAAAGCCATACCGCTATGGCTCCGGCAATTGTGCCAAAGAATTCAAGATAACTCATGGGATAGCCCAAGACGGTAAATAGGATTTTATCGATGTCGAAAAAATTCATTCGTGATCAAACTTAGAAAAACTGTGCTTGTATAAAAAATGGGGGTGCATTTCATAAAGGCGC
>JANOJH010000087.1:0-5338 GCA_031408135.1 Bdellovibrio sp.
GGCGAAACCCGCACATTGAATCTGCAGTTTCCATCTCCGTACCATTCGGCAGCTCTCGAGGGGAAACCGGTAGAATTCCGTGTTACGCTTAAAAGTCTGAAAAAGAAAGTATTGCCTGAAATTACTGAAGAGCTTCTCAAAACAATCGGCTCACACCAGACCGTTGAAGATTTCAAAAAGACGATTGTTGCCGATATCGAACAATCTGAAAAGAAGCGTATCGAAGACAACTTTAAAAATCGCCTACTGAAAAAACTTGTTGAAGCTAATCCGGTAGATGTTCCGGCCTCTTTGCTTAAAGATCAGAAAGCCGCACTCATCGAAGATTTTAAAAAGCGAATGACCGAACAGGGAATGGCAGCAACTGAATTTGAAAATTATATTCAGAAATGGGATGCTGATTTTGCTAAGTCTGCGAATGAGATGATCCAATCCAGCTTCCTGATCGACAAATTGGCTACTGAAAACGACCTCATCTGCAAGCAAGAAGACGTTAGCCAGCGCTTCGAAGAATACGTTAAGCAAACCGGTATTGAACTTGCCCGTATCAAAGAGTGGTATTCTAAACCGGAACAAATTAGCCGCCTGACTTACATGATCACCGAAGAAAAAGTAACAAAGATGCTCACTGCAAAATCAAAGATCAAAGAAATCGATGCCAAAGACTTAAAGGAAGAAGAAAACTAGTATTTTATTTAGACATGTTTTTCAGGGTTTTCCAGGCTTTCAAATATGAAAATGCCTGGTAAGCCTGGTAGTCAGATTTAAATAATTTTTCTTTTTCAGTCAGTTCTGTGTCTTTTTTACTTCCGATATTTTTCCACCAGGCCACGGTGTTCTTTTCTAACACAGGGGAAGAAACCGTTTTAATTTTTTCGGTTAGTTTTTCTTTTTCACCTTTTAAATGGCCGACGATATCTTTTTCGCGCAAACCCTGAACTTTATTTATCGACTTTGCAAAAGCTTCTGAATCGACATCTTCAATTTCGATATCGGGTTTTATTCCTTCAGACTGAATCGACACGCCACTCGGGGTGTAATAACGGGCTACTGTCAATTTCAGGCCGCTGCCATCGCCAAGCTTAATTGCCGATTGAACAGAGCCTTTACCGAAGCTTCGCCCGCCCACAACAATCGCCCGCTTGTTGTCCTGTAAAGCACCGGCCACAATTTCACTGGCACTGGCAGAAAACTCATTCATTAAAATAACAACCGGTACGTCGGCAAAAAGGCCCCGCTTGCTGGCATAAGAAACTTCTTTATTTTTCGGATCACGGCCTATTGTACTTACAATAACGCCTTCACGCAGGAAAAGGTCGCTGACTTTAATGGCCTGCTCCAGCAAGCCACCTGGGTTCCGGCGCAAATCAAGCAACACACCTTCGATGTTACTGCGATGCTTGCTTTTGAATTCAGTCAGAACTTTTTCAAGATCGGGGCTGGTGTTTTCTATGAAACTTGTCAATTTTTCGTAGATATAACCATCGTCCAGTGGGGTGGCCTTTACCGTTTTTATTTTTACCCGGCCTCTGACGATTGTAATGTCTATTGGTTTTTCAACATTGTCTCTGATTACGGAAAGAATAATTTTTGTGCCGCTCTTTCCCTTTAACGCTGACGAAGCATCTACCAGACTGAAGCCCTTTGTTGATTCTCCGTCGATAGCGACAACGCGATCGCCGGGTTTAATTCCCGCATTCCAGGCCGGAGTATCCTCGATCGGTGAAATAATTGTCAGGATATTATTCTGAATGGAAATTTCAATTCCGAGGCCGCCGAATTCACCGGAGGTTTCGGATTCAAATTCTTTATACACGTCGGGGGGCATATAGCTGGTGTGGGGGTCAAGCTCGCGCAACATGCCTTTTATGGCTCCCGTTATCAGTTTTTTTGTATCGACTTCTTCAACGTAAAACTGCTGAATCAGGCTTAAAATTTTGCTGAAAGTCTGAAGTTCTGAATAGCGGTCTTCTGCATAACTGACAACGGGTCTGCCGCCAAAAACGATTAGAGCTGTTGCAAATGCCAGAAAAAACATTTTGGTTCTATTCACGTCTACTCCTTGTGATACCAGTACTTTGGATTAATAGGGTTGTCGAAATGACGTAGTTCGAAATAAAAATCTTCGCCCGCTGTAAATCCGACCAACTCATTTTTCGTAACCCGGTCGCCGACAGTCTTTTTTAAATTAAAAATGCCCGCATAGACCGAATAGTAATTGTCGTCATGCTGTACTATTAAAGTTTCACGCCAGCGCAACAGCTCGTCACGGAATATTATCGTACCTAGACCGACCGCCCTGACCGGCGCATTTTTTTTCGTAGAATAAAGTTCGCCGTGATTCACCAGATAGAACTGATTCTGCTGATCTCTGACTGAACCAAATTCCTGTTTTAACTGACCCTCTAAAGGTCTTGAAAGCCGGCCTTTAAACATCAATAGAGAATTTTTTTTCAGCTGGTTCAGCGCTTGAATCTGGATGACCTCTAACTTCAGAAAATCCTCCTGCTGAACCTTAAGTGAATCCACATTTTGCTGAATCAGTTTTTCGGTTTCAAGCAGGTTCTTCTGGGCAACAGCCAGCATCTTCAGTGAAGAATTGTACTCTTTGAAAAGCGCATAATCGTACCTATTGAGATTTTTCAGTATCTTGATATTTCTGTGTAGGGTGTCGAAGCCATTATTCAGCAGCAGCTCGCCCCATTTAAAATTTTTCAGCGAATTAAGCGCCTTCAGCCTCTTTAACATCAGGGATTTCTTTATTTTTATTTTTTCCTGCAATTCGGAAATCTGTTCTTGCAACTGGTTTTTTTCAATCGCCAATCGCGCGCGATCTTCATAAGAAAGATTCATCTGTTTTTCGATACGAGCAAGAATTTTTGGGGATTCCGGCATCGCTGATACAAATGCACAAAAAAGTAAAACTAAAATAAACAGCTTAGTCATTTGAAAGTTGATTGAGCTTGGTTACAGTGGTCTGGATTGTTAAAAACGAATTAAGATAAATAAAAACAAACAGCGCGGCGGTAACGAACAGCACTTCCGAAAAGCTTAAGAACCTGAGATTTTCAGAAATCATAGCCGATAGGCCCGAAGATGCAAATTTGGTTTTAATAATTTGAAACGACAAAAACAGCAAAGCAAACGAAGTTACAAGACTTGCGGTTAAAAAAATAAAGACGTCTTTTAAAAAAAGTTTGTACACCGACCAGCGGGTAACGCCCAGCAGGCTGTAAATTTCAATCTCCTGCTTCGAGTCCTCAATATAAACCCGCACCATTAAGGCAACCAGATAGCTGATGCTGCTGAGTACAATCAGAAATACCATAAAGCCTGTTGTTCTGAAAATATTGTCGAGCAATTCAAATTTTCGCAGCCAGCTGGCGCTGTAACTGACTTCTTCGACTTGCGCGTGTTGCCGCAATCCTGCAGCGATTTCCGCAAAGGCGGCTTCTCGCCGATTTAGGCCGGTAGAGCTTTTAAGGTCCACTTCCAGGGTTTCGGGAATAAGATCGATCATTTCATCTTCTGTCATTAAGCCGCTTGAGAATTCCTTCAAAGAGTTTCGGAATGCCGTTCCGGCCTGAGAGCGGTCTATCAAGGCTACATTCTCAACTGTTGGCGTTTCTTTCAAAAAAGAAATAATCCGCTCTTTGTCTTCAGCCGTGGTGTCAATTTTCAGAAAAACGCTCATTTTGCTCGACTGATTCCAGGCCCCGAGAAGCCCGATAAGATTTTTATAGAATAGCAGCCCCGACACAATCATCAGGATTGATACGGTTATTACAACGAATATGGATAATTTTAACGGTGCAACTTTCATATCAGCTGACCTTTTTCAACTTTCAGAACACGCGCGCCCTTTTGATCGATCAGTCGGTAGTCATGCGTGGCTACAACAAAAGTTACACCAGCTGCAGAAAATTTATAAAACAGATTCATAATCACTGCGCTCAGTGCCGGATCAAGATTACCGGTGGGTTCATCAGCAATAACAATTTCTGGCTTATGAATAAGGGCACGGGCAATGGCCACCCGCTGTTGCTCTCCACCCGACAGAAAATCAGGATACTGATCTCTGACAGACCCCAGCCCCACCTCAAACAGCATTTCATCGACTTTGGCTTTGCGTGCGGCAGCTTTGACGTCGAGGATAATCAGCGGCAACTCAATATTTTCGGCGACTGTTTTGTTTTTTAGTAATTTGTAGTTCTGAAGTACAAAGCCGATTTTGCGGCGAAGAAACGGAATTTGGCCGGTTTTTAGTTTTGCCAGGTCGTGACCCAGTACCGAAACCTCACCCGAGCTGATTTTTTCGTAAGCCGAAATCACTTTAAACATCGTCGTTTTACCGGCCCCGCTGGGCCCCACTAAAAAAACAAATTCGCCCTTGTTGATGCTGAAGCTGACATCTCGAAGACTGTGGCGGTCGGATCCGTAGGTTTTATAGACATGCTTGAATTCAATCACCTTAATAGTGTCTGATTTTTCAGAGGAAACGTGTAGGCTAGATTTGACTAAATATCGGTATAAGACCAGTCAATTACGGTTTGATGTAATTTATCGAGGGCCTTTTTGCGGTGAGTTTCAAGGTCGGATTTATCAATTTTTTCATAAGCCAGCTTAAAGGTTTTATGAACGCTGCCGTTTTTAAACACGCGGCTGATCAGAACTTTTTTATCAGGACCCCAATCCTCTGTTTGCACATGGATTTTTGAGCCATTGATAAAGAGATCCGAGTTTTCGCCTTGAACTGATTTCATCTGATTTCAAGTTACGCCAACAGCCTGCAATCACAATGGTTTCTGCAAGGCAGCAGGACCAAAGAACGGAACGGGTTTTTCTTATTTCGAGACATATCTCATTCTGCGACGTAAAATTTGTAGATAGAATTGACAAAATTGGTCCTTAACTTGCTTTTATCTAATATTAAGCGGGGAGAACGAAATGAATACTATTTCACTAATCAAACTTTTGACACTTGCGAGTTTTTTCGTGCTGGGGGTTGGCTTAAAGGCCCAAGCAAAAACCTACGCACAATGTATGACTAAAAGCAATAATGAGGCAGCGGTAGCTTGTACCGATGTAGAAGAACTCAAATATCCGGGCTGTGTAGATAAAAAACGAGCTCAGTATGAAAAGACGAACCTTTGCGCTGTGCTTCAGGAAGAGGAACGCCTGAAAGATAAGAAAGAGGCGAGTGAAGTAATATTCACTAATAAATGCGATACAGCGCTGGCTAAATACGACACGGCTATGAAAGAGACCGCTGAAGAGTGTGCACGCTTTGGTGAAGGTACAAGCGCAGAGTGCCGCAGAAAAGCCAGGGAATGCGCAA
>JANOJH010000099.1:0-5264 GCA_031408135.1 Bdellovibrio sp.
GTTAAGACCGAAATCGGCTTTCCTTTTTCGTTAAAAAAGGAGTTCTTTACTGTTGAGACCTTTTTCGTAACGGTGTCATGAGTAAATTCTATTTTTGAGTTTGCAGATTCCTTAAGTTTAATTTGCCCGTCCGGATAGTACTCAAATGTAATCTTGTCGTTATTTTTCTTGATTGATACGGCTTTACCAAGTGAATCATGATAGGTGATATCCTGAGTGCTGCCATTCGTGTTTGTCAGTACCCGAGACAGTATCACTTGTCCGCTTGGAAGCTGTTTATGCCAGAATTCGTAACGGTTACTAGCTACCACCTCTTTGCCGCAAGTCTTAACTACCGACGACCAATAGTGAAATTTCGGCTCAGATTGCGAGAATTCATATTTATAGTTTTCACTACATTTATCCCGGTCTGTAAATCCCAGAACCCAGTCTTTGATATTATCATATTTAATGGCGATAAAAGTTTTATCGGGCCAGGTTACTTTGGTTAAATTATGAAACTCATTGTACTCATAAGTATAAACTTCTTTGTCGGTTTTTGCCCACGCATTTTTATTCCAGATCAGATCTTCCTGCGAATTGTATTTATACTCCGAGATCATACTGTTCGGGCCGGTAATTTGTTTTACTTTCTTATTCGGAAAATACCTTAAAACTAGTTTACGTGAATTATTATCTTCGATTTGAACCAAAAGGTCTTTTTCGTACTCGAATTTGAGAAAATTTCCATTTTTATCATAATTATGGGTCATTCGGCCAAGCATATCAAAACGCTGGTAGCTTCCATCCGGCAAACTTCGGACGTAGTGACCTTTATTTGCCACAACATTTTCCACTTCCTTACCATTAGCCATAAACTTTGTGCCTTCTTTAATAGGCACGCTGACTTTATATTGAGTTGCAAGATCAGATCGTTGGGCATCGTCTTCGATCAGAGAATCAGCCAGCTTTATATAATAATCTGCTGACAGTGATTTAACTTTCGGATCAGATTTCATTTTTGAAATAATCTGGTTTACAGTATTATCGATATCTTTTCTAGCGATTTCCCGCGGAGAATAAAGAACTTCCTGACCGTCTCCGCACTCAGAAATTTTTATATTTCCTTCGGAGGTTGTTTCCAGTTTGGTTTCAAATGTTGAACACCAGCCAAAGCCGAACATGCCGTTAAACAGAGTCCGGCTTTTGTAAGCCCTGACAACCCGCATGTCATATCCACTGCCCGGAACTTCAAGATCGGTCCAAAGATTCGAATAGCTTGCGCTATTCATGTCGACTAAGGCGCTCGAGTTCTGGTGAGAAAAAATCAATATCAGTAAAAGAGCCAAGCTGTACTTCATATTCGGAATCTCCATTATATCTACACCTTAATTGTAACAATTTTTTTGATCATGATTCCACCGATTAATTGCAAACCCAGCATGGCAGCCAGAAAGACTAAGCCCAAGGTCGTGGTGAACATAGGCATAATGTGACCGGGGTCGAGTGCGTAAAACACACCCATCAGCAGAAACGGTATAGATGTAACAATAATCCCCTGCATAACACCTTGAGCGGTCATTGCTGAAATTTTCTTTTCAAGTTTCTGTCTTTCGCGAATTGTTGAAACTATTGTCTGAAAAGTTTCAGATAAATTTCCGCCGGTTTCTTTCAGGATATTAATCGCAACCACGAGCATCTGCACATCCGGCCGTGGAATTCGCACGCCCAGATCTGTAAGCGCTTCTTCAAAACTCTGACCGAATTGAGTCTGAGTTATTACCTGTCCGAACTCGGCGCTGATAGGATTTCCCATAATTTCAACCACACGTTGCATGGCTTGCTGAGGATTAGAGCCGGATTTTATACCGTTTGCCATAATCGTCAGACCATCAACCATTTGGTCAACGAATACATTACATCTTTTTTCGTAGAGCGATTTAAAAACTATCGGTGGAACCTGGAAGCCGGCAATTCCGGCTGAAATTCCCAGGAAAATTCCAACAGGTATGTTCGGCCAAGTAAGGAAAAAGAAAAGTGTGCCAACGCCGAAACTTGAAAGCAACAACATGCGGGTTACTTTGGCTTCGTCAACATCCATGCCGAGCAGTTTCATGTGCATCATTATCGACGATTTTTTTCCCTGACTGCCGTCATAAAGGCGAATTAAAACTTTGTCGGCCAGAAAATAGAAAGTAAAGAATACCGCAATACCGAACAATGGCAGTGCCAGCCAGTTATGCCGAAGAATTGTCTGCATAAACGGAATGTCTGTATAATCCATAATTTCTCCTTACTATCCGACTTTTTTCACAGGTGGCGTCGGGCTTGTTCCAGTTGGCATTGCTTTAGGAGTATCATTTGAAAAGATTTCCATCGGGATGTGACCACCCTTATCTTTTATTTCCTGAACAAATGAAGGTACCGTACCTGTCGATTGAAACTGACCGAGAATTTTTCGATTTTTATCGTAGCCGGTCTCTTTGTATTTGAAAATTTCGGCTAAAGTTACAACCTCACCCTGCATACCGACAACTTCGGTAATACTTATAATTTTACGGCTACCGTCAGAAAGCCTGACAATCTGAACGATTAAATCCACTGCGCCGGATATTTGTTCACGGATCGCACGTACCGGCAAATCAAGCCCTGACATCATAACCAGAGTTTCCAAACGCGCCAGACACTCCCGCGGAGAGTTCGCATGCGTCGTTGTCATAGATCCGTCATGACCTGTATTCATCGCCTGTAACATATCCAATGCGGCTCCGTCTCGTGTTTCTCCCACCACAATTCGGTCAGGTCGCATTCGTAGCGCATTTTTTATCAGGTCCCTGATTGTTACGGCGTTGGTGCCTTCCATTGAAGGTGGGCGGGTTTCAAGCCGCACGACATGCTCTTGCATCATCTGAAGCTCGGCTGCATCTTCCACCGTAATAACCCGCTCATGGGCGGGGATAAATTGCGATATCATATTCAGCAGCGAAGTTTTACCTGAACCGGTACCGCCACTGATAACAATATTATAGCCGTACTCAACAGAAATTTTTAAAAATTCCAGCATATTTTTGGTGGCACTTCCGTAATCAACGTACTTTTGCGCATCGATTCCACCTTTTTTGAATTTTCTGATTGTGAGTGCCGGTCCATCGATAGCCAGTGGTTCAATAATGGCATTAACCCGGCTTCCATCTTTAAGACGGGCGTCTACGTAAGGTGTTGCATTATTTATCTGTCGTCCGAGCGGTGTGACGATGCGTTCGATAATTCTGCGCAAATGATCGTTTGAAGTAAATTTTACGCCACTCAGCTGAACTCGGCCTGATTTTTCTATAAATATTTTATTGGCGCCATTCACCATGATCTCCGAAATTGAAGGGTCAGCCAGCATATCTTCTAACGGTCCAAGTCCAAGAGCTTCTTCTAAAACATCCTTAACCAGTTTCTGCCGCTCTTCGCGTGACAGATCCGGCGCTTCTTTATCGACGATTTGTCCGATGTCGCGTTGGGTTTTAGCCCGAAGTTCTTTTTCTTTGCCTTCATTGTTTCCAGCCTCAGCCAGAATTTTTTTCAGATCTATTGTGCGGATTAATTCAGAATGCACTCGGAGTTTCAAAAGCGTTTTTGCATCAAATCCACCAGGATTCGATGCGCTGGGTGCGATGACTGTCTCTACTGCGCCAGAGGCCGGACTTGCCACGCGCGGTCTTTGAACTGATTTAAGCTTTTGTAGAATACTACCACTGAGTTTTCGGACAACTTCAAAATATGCGGCAGAAAGCGGAGATTTCGGATTCACAACAACAAAGAGTTTTGAGTTTGCCAGAGAAGCGGCCGTTGTGGCCTCGTCAGACGGAATCAAGCTCAAAGGCAATAGCCCGAGATGTTGGGCGATAACCTGCGGAGTTAAGCCCGCATTGTTGAATTTATTCAGAACCAGTTGAAACATTTCTTTAGGATAAGTCTGGGTTAACAATTCGTTTATCAATCGTTGAGTCTGCTGAACAACAAGAATTTCAGGAGTTGAAACAATCGTGATAACAGTGGCTTCCTGAAGGATTGCAGTTTGCATCGGGCCGATGTCATTTCCTAAATCGACGATAATATATTTATATGCGCGCGAGAAATATTCAATAAGCTTTGCCAAATTGTCGGGTGATACACTGAGAAATTCCTCAGGTCCCCTTACGGCACCCACAAATGAAAAGCCGCCCGGGTGCTGTGTAACAATCTGCTGCATTGGCGTTGAATTCAGTGATTGAGTTGAGTTTGCAAGTTCGCGTAAAGTCTTCACCGGCTTTAAGCCCGTGATGATGTTCTGATCTCCGACGCTTTTAGTATCACAGTCGATCAACAGAGTCGGGGCGCGCAGTTCTAGCGCAAAAGCTGCGGTCAGGTTGGCTGCAAAAACAGATTTTCCAACGCCGCCTTTTCCACCGAGTACTGCGATCAAATTACATTGCGGATTAATTGCCAAAAGAGACCTCCACTATTCCCACTTCTTTTCGTCATAAATCAGGAGTTTCTTGACCAATATTGATACTATTTTTTGGTCTTAAGACCTAAAGCTAGTCCTTAAGTCTGAATTTCTTTTTTACCTGATCTACGCCAGCGCTGGCAGACGATTTAATGATCGGAGTTATGAAAACCACAAATTGCGAATTAAGCCGTTCAAACTTTTTTTCAGATGCTAATGTAATAATTGGTTCTCTTGGATCATCACTTCGACCAGCAGGAGAACCATATGAAGTATTTGTTAATTTTTTTAGCACTCCTCCGAAAGCGGCACTTTGACGGTCACGTACGGAAATAGTCGTGTCAACTGTGGTGGACTCCTCTCCGCCGACCGCAACATTTAAACCTTTTAACTCAATCAAACCCGAACGTTCCGACTTAATAATCGGAGTTACGCTTAACAGTACTGTTGCTGTAGCAAACTGAGGAGTAGAGGGTCCTCCCGCAAAGTTTGGAGGCAACGGCGCTGCCGGAGTTCTAATTTGCCGATTGATGGTACCCTTGATTTTGTCCTGAACGAGTATAGAAGCGGTATCTAAAACTTTTGCATAGCCGTGGTGCTTGGCCCAGTTAAGTTTTGGTAACAAATTATTCAGCAAAGCAATTGTTGAATCAATAGTAGAATTTGCGGGGGTTCCGTTACCAGCTGTACTGCTGACAGCCGGATTAAATTTAAAACTAAAAGATTTTGAATATTCATCCCCGAACTTCACGAAATGAGCCACGATCTGAATCATCTTCGGAGGAGGCTCGACTTTTTCTTCATCTCG
>JANOJH010000106.1:0-1433 GCA_031408135.1 Bdellovibrio sp.
ACTTCCAGCTTGGGCGAACTATTCAACGAATAAGGGAGAAACCATGATTCTTGATGATCAGTCCGAATTAAAGAACGATCCTGACAGAGAAGCGAGAAAGGCCTTTGTCTAAGTTAAACAGTACAATTCGAACAAATTGTAAAACAAAAATTAAACAACCATGAAAGAGCTAAAGAAGGAAGACATCAAACAAGAAGTATTCGATTTATATGACGACTACGCTCACAATCGACTTGATCGCAGGCAGTTTATGGAAAAGCTTTCCACTTATGCCATTGGTGGCATAACGGTCGCCTCGCTCATGAGCTTCATGATGCCTAATTATAAAGACACGATTACGATCAAACAAAGCGATCCCAGGTTAAAATCAGAGTATATCAATTATGATTCTCCAAAAGGTGGTGGCACTATAAAAGGTCTTTTATCAAAACCGAGCGATGCAAAAAAAAAGTTGCCTGGAATTGTTGTTGTGCATGAAAACCGCGGACTCAATCCATATATCGAAGATGTTGGAAGAAGAGCAGCAGTGGAAGGATTTATTTCATTGGCCCCAGATGCATTGACTCCCCTAGGAGGTTATCCTGGAAATGATGATGCCGGAAGGGAGTTACAAAAAAAACGTGAACGACCAGCCATGCTGGAGGATTTTATAGCAGCCTATGACTATTTGAAAAATCATCCCGATTGCACGGGCAAAGTAGGCGTTGTTGGATTTTGCTTCGGAGGCTGGATATCTAATATGATGGCCGTAAGAATTCCTACCTTATCTGCTGCAGTTCCATTTTATGGAGGACAACCCTCTAAAGAAGAAACCGCACAGATTAAAGCTCCACTCATGCTTCAATATGCTGGTTTGGATAAGGGCGTAAATGAAGGTTGGCCTGCTTATGAGCAAGCGCTTATTGAATATAAAGTGGACTATAAAGCGTATGTATATCCCGAAGTAAATCACTGATTTCATAACAACACCACTCCGAGATATGATGAAGCGGCAGCGAATCTGGCATGGTCGCGAACAATCGAATTCTTCAAAGAGAAACTTAAGAGTTAAAAAGCAGCATCAAAAAAATACGGATGTGAAAACGCAAGCAATTGTTTTGGCATTCATTGTATTTTCTGTGATCAATGGATTTGCACAAACCAGCAACAGCACTGCCCTTGATGCCAAAGTGGAAAAATTTCTTAAAGATCATAAGCGCGATTGGCATGATTTGAATGTGCCCTATGAAGATGGAAAGGTACTTCATGATCTGATAGTAAAGAACAAATACACCGCTGCATTGGAAATAGGAACGTCCACTGGCCACTCAACTATTTGGTTGGCCTGGGCGATGAGTAAAACGGGAGGCAAAGTAATCACGCTGGAAATCAATGAGCGCAGACACAAAGAAGCATTAAAAAATATTGCGGAAGCTGGCCTCTCGGATTATGTT
>JANOJH010000380.1:0-12215 GCA_031408135.1 Bdellovibrio sp.
TTCAGAAATTCCGGGACCGACATTCATCGTTTCCTTGTTAAGGATCGATTTCGGAACAACTTTATTAATTAATTCGTCCGAATTCGAAAATCCAAGCTCTTTAAGCATCAGTTCCTTATCCGTTTCTGAAGGGCCGATATGACGACGGATAAATTCATTTTGCGTAGAAAGCTGTTTGAGGGAAGTATTTGTATCCATTGAGGCCTCTTTTTTTAAGTCCGTAAGGTAGCATAAAAGCAGGCTGGGATCAGTAAGTGCCGTAAAATGACAAATGGCTTCAAATCAGAGATTGAAGCCATTTGTGAACCCTAATTAGGCAATCAAGTCTTTATTTAGCAGCAGTTTTCTTTTTTGCGGTACGCTTTACAGTCTTTTTAGCTTTAGAAGCCTTTTTTACCGGCGGCGCAGCTTTAGATTTAAGAATTTTCTCAAGGTCGTTCTTCTGCTGAACAGCTTTTTTCTTGTAAGTAACGAGATCTTTTTTAACGTCTGTTGCTGATTTTCTGATTTTGACGATAACTTTGTTTACTTCTTTTTCAAGATCGCCTTCTGCCTGAGAAGCCTTTTTTACGATTTCTTTGTATTTTCTTACAGCCTCATTGGTATTTAAGGTCTGAACTTTCTTTTGAAGATCGTTCGACAATTTCTGGATGTCTGAGAGAACTTTTTTTACGTTTTCAGACTCCGAAAGTTTTTTGATGAAAGTCTGAATTTTAGTAAGAGCCATTTTTCATTCCTTTGGTAGTGTTAATTTTTCTTAGTCTTTATATTCTATTCATCTGAAAATCACAATGTAAAATTCATTTTATTCAACAATACACCCGGTACCTTCATTCCACCGAGTGCTCTTTTCTGATAAGTGGATGTGTTAATGAAAGTGCTTTGTTGCCTAGTTAGATCAACAAGTTCAGGTCCGAAGAGGTTATAAAGGGTATCGTCGAAGCGAATATCCTGAATCGGGCCTGCGATCTCGCCGTTTTCAACCCAGAAACAGGCAAATCGAGTCATGCCGGTAATACGTGCGGCCTGTGGATCGCTCCAGTTTATATAGTGTAAATTTGTCAAATAAAGGCCGGTTCCAAGACGGGTCAGCAGCTCATTTTCAATTAGAGTACCTGCTCTAACATCAACTGAACGCATGGCTTCGTTGTTCCATTGTCCTGCGTCCGCATTATTTGAAACCAGATTATACTCTTTTGCGGTGGCCGTATTGATCAGAAAATTTTTCAGTTCGCCGTTTTCAATTACCGGAAGATTTTTCGGACTTATTTCACCCTGAGTATTGAAATGTGAATTAAGGCCGAGCTCATTATTTTCGGTCAATGAAAAAAGTGGTGATAGCAGGCTTTCACCGGTCGAGAGTTTTTTGAGTGGTGCAAAGCCCTGTTCGAATGCGCTCCGGCTGACGGCGCGCCAGTTGAAAATCTGTATGAGCTCTGCAACAGCCATTGGCGCCAGATAAGTCCGGTAACTGCCGGGTTTGATCTTGATCTGTGGTTTGTTAAGCAATGATAGCGTATTTTTCAGTGTTGCGGCCTGCTCTGCAAAAACGCTGTCATTCCATTTGTCATCCGAGTAAAAGCCTTTAGCGGCGCGGGGGCCATCGTAAATGGAATAGTCAAAGAAGAAATGATCATTTTCAAAATAATGAAACTGACCCGTAGAATTTAATGAAGCCTGTCTTACCGGGCCCGCGCAGTAGAGGCCGGCCAGATCAGAATCGGCAAACTGGGTATTTATTTTTTTGATGATGTCGTGTGTGCTCGGCCTCTGGCTCTTTTTCAAAACCTCAGAATTTCCGTGGTTTTGCATCGGGGTCACTTTCGGATTTTCATCGATGAAGCTGAGCTCTTCGCGGATACGCGCCAGCAGGTCCAGCAGCATTTTGCGATCGTTGCCAAGATTCAAGGTCAACATCGCGGTCGCTTTATACATTTTACTTTCAAACTGAAACTGCAGCGTGAGCTCATGCTGAACCACGGCGGTATTCTGTCTGACCTTTGAATGGTTAAAGCGGATGAATTCACTTTCTTCGGAATGCAGGCCCAGAGAAAGTTCCTCGCCGGCATGTAACGAGCTGAAAAGATCAGTCGAAAGTTGTTTTATATAATTTTTCATATCAGCCTCCGCCAAAAACTTCGATATTTTTGAAAAGCGCATACGGCGAGGAATGTCCGACGCGTATAATCTGGCTGGGTTCACCCTTGCCACAATAAGGCGAGCCGTAAGTTTCAATAGTGCCCGGATCCGTAAGGCCCGCCAGTGACTTCCAAAATGGCACAGTAACGCCTCGGTAGTTTGGATTTTTCAGGGTTTTGGTGAGCTTGCCGTTTTCGATAAGCTTTCCATATTCGCAACCGAACTGAAATTTACGGCGATAATCATCAATCGACCAAGAGCGATTCGCATACATAATAACGCCTCTCTCAACCTGTGAAATCATTTCTGCAAGCGAGAGCGTGCCGCCTTCAAGGTTTACATTGGCCATCCGGTCAATAGGCGCGCGGTTCCAGGAACTTGATCTGGAATTTGCAACTCCTGAAATTCCCGAACGGGCTTGGCTTTCGAGGCTTCCTAGCCCAGCGATCAGTTTTCCGTTTTTTATGAGATACTTTTTCTCGGCTTTATTCCCCACTTCATCGAATTTGTAACTTGCTAGTTCACCTTCTGAGGTTGGGTCAAAAACCACATTCATCATAGTGCTACCGTACTCGAGGCTGCCGAAATCTTCGGGTTGAACAAAACTCCAACCTGCAAAATTCCGTTCGTCGCCAAGTATGCGGTCAAGCTCAAGCGGGTGCCCGATCGATTCATGGATCTGTAATAACATCTGATCCGGAGCAAGAATCAGGTCGCAGGTTTCAGCAGGGCAGTTTTCGGCCGTAAGCAGTTCGATCGCCTGCGATGATATTTCCTCACAGTTCGCTAGCGCCGCATCCAAATTGAAATATTCTGCACCGACCTGAAGACAATTACCCCGGCCCCCGTGCAATGAACGTGTTTGGGATTCTTTACCGTTACTTGCGGTCGCAGACATTGAATTAACGACGATATCGAAATTCTGGCTGAATTCTGCACCCTCAGAAGAAAAGTAGCTCTGGGTGCACTCGATCAGCATTGCATCTGTGACAGCTGCGATGATCAGGTCATTTTTTTTAAGCGCGAGCGAAGTTTTCTTGAGATAATCAAACACGGCTGCAAGTGAAAGAGTGTCTAATCTGGTTTTGCGGGTTGAATCGTAGTGCCCGGTTACGGCCGGCCTGATCTGCTTATCAAAACGGTGCACTGAAAAACGCGACGAGGTTTCGGTCATTGATCTGGCTTTATTGAAAGCTTTTTTAATGCCGTCGGGGGTAAGTTCTGCAGTTGCCCCGTAACCCATGTGGCCATCGATCATCACCTCGATCATCAGTCCCTGATCGAAAAATTCATTCAGGTCTTCGGTCTTTCCGTTTCGAACTGAAAAGTCCCGGGTTTTTTCTTTGATGAACTTGAACGCAACGAAGTCCGCTGAATTTTTATATTTATTAAATTCAGTCTGAAGTTTTGCGGTTAGTTGTTGGGCTTGTTCTTGATTTTTAGCGACTTGATTGTTGTGTGTTGTTACTTGCATAGTAAGCTTTTATAAGCGATCTTCACTTGATGAGTAAAGCGAAATGAGTAAATTGCGAGAGCCCTATTTAAAGAACTCCTGGGTTGCTTATCCGGAAATGCCGCGCGGGGCACTTAAGTGGGGGCGTATTGAACAGTTCAGCGCAAGCATCAGGCTAGGAATAGAGCAGCTTTCTGAAAGAACCTTCAAAGATTCGCCCGACTTAAAAGCCAGCGACATCCTGATTGAAGGTGATCTTGTTGCCGTAATGCCTGCAAATCAAATTGTGTTGCTCGCGCCAAACCTTACAGGGCGGACGGCGCGCAGTGAGCAATGGACCGAGCATAAAAAATGGCAGGAATTTCTGGGACGCACCAGGCAATTCTTCAGAGAAAAACGATTCATTGATGTTAAAACCCCGACGCTGGTGGTTTGTCCGGGGACTGAGCCCAGTATAGAAGTGTTCGAAACTGAATTTACGCTCGGTTCAAAAAAAACTAGATATTTTCTGCCAACTTCGCCCGAACTTAATCTCAAAAAATTGTTAGCTGAGGGAGCAGATCGCGTTTTTGAAATTGCGGCCGTCTTCAGAAACGGCGAAAAAACCAATCGGCACGAACCCGAATTTACAATGCTCGAATGGTATCGCGCATTTTCGGGCCTTGGTACCATCAAGATGGACACTCTTGAATATATCGAAATCATGGCCGACCACCTGAAGCTTGAAAGGCCGAAAGAAGTTCTGACTTATTCCATTCAGGATCTTTTTAAAAACTACTGCAATTTCGATCTTAAGCCAGACACAACTCTCGAAGAACTTAAAGCGCTTGCAGAAAAGCTTCAGGTCGACGTTGCAAGTGCTACCGATATCGATGATTATTTTTATCTGATCTTTGTTGAGAAGATCGAGAATAAGTGGCCGCTCGATCGGCTGGTATTTATTGAAAAATATCCACCATATCAAGCGGCACTTGCGCGTATCGGGCAGGATGGATGGGCTGAACGATTTGAAGTTTACTGGCAGGGTTTCGAACTGGCTAACGCTTTTCATGAACTAAACAATCCAGAAACTCAACGTGAGCGTGCCTTAGCTGATGTTGCAAAAAAGCAGAAGTCCGGAAAAGTCCCAGTTAACCTTGATGAAAAGTTTTTTAAAGCCCTTGATTACGGTCTTCCGCCATCGGCCGGAATCGCACTAGGACTGGAAAGACTTTACATGGCGCTGACCCGCAGCTCAGATATTTCATCTTTAAAGCGAATGTATTGAGTCTAGGCATTTGTGCAGACAATTCTGGTTTATTTCCTGCTAGTGACAGTATAATTTTAGTGCAACTTAGCTGTTAGGGGTAGATTGATGAGCTTACTCAAAATTCTTCTGTTTAGTTCGGCGCTCATCCTCTCAGCCTGTAATTCAGGTTCCAGTTCTAGCCAAAGAGATCCACTGATTAAAAAAACCGATTCTAAACGTACCTGTGTTCCAGAAAGCGAATTGTTGGCCGGTGGAATTGTTGGTGGTCAGATCGTTGAACAGAGCGACGGCGATTCCAAAATGGTGATGATGCTGGTTTCGAACGGTCAGATGTGCACGGCCGCTGCCATCGGAAAAAGAGTAATCCTAACAGCTGCCCACTGTGTCGCCGGAGACAAAACCAATACTTTTGTGGCATTTTATTCAAGTGTCAGCTGCGAAAGTGGATTTAATAAAAATCTTTACACGCAGGGAATTTCTGAAACTTTTGTTCACTCAGATTACGACCCCGCTTCGACCCCGGAAAATATGAAAGGTGATATCGCCTTGGTTATTCTCGAAAATGATGTTCCGGAAGGTTACCCGATTTACAAGATTGTTGATCCTGAAAAAATCCATTCCGCGAGTGATATGTACCTCTATGGTTATGGAAAAACCGGCTCAAACGCCGGCGGAGCCGGAATGCTCAGAAAAACAATCCTCAGCAGTTCGGCTTTTGATATAGATCTGAATTTAAAAAAAATAAAAGTTAATCAGGCGGGCGGAAATGGAATTTGTCAGGGTGATTCCGGCGGGCCGTCTTTCGTAAATAGTATTGATGGCGAAAAGCAGATATTAGGTGTTAATTCTTATGTGATGGGGCCGGAAAACGACATTTGCTCGAAATTCAGTTATCAAACTCTTGTGAATGCTTACAGTGATTGGATCGCATCGAAAACCGCGGGCGTAGCCAAGCCTAACCGCTGATTTCACGGTTATTATTTTTTGGTATTATTAATTTCTTCTTTCAATTCTTTTCCGACTTTAAAAAACGGTAATTTTTTTTCACCGACGGCAATCACTTCTCCCGTGCGGGGATTTCGGCCTTTATAAGAATCATATTTACGATTTACGAATGAGCCAAAACCACGAATTTCAATACGATTGTCTTTCATAAGTGCTGAAACCATTGTGTCAAAAATCGTATTCACAACGGCTTCTGCTTTAACGCGAGTAATGCTCGATTTTTCTGAAAGAATATCAATGAGGTTCGCTTTAGTCATAAATCCACCTAAGTTATCGAAATCACTTTATATTATACTGGTCTTAAGAGCTTTGAAAGGAAGACCTTTAAACTTGCGCGCTGTTTAAATTTTTCTGAATGCCCTAAAATTTGTTTATATGCGTCAATCAACGAATCAATCATTTTGTTTCGATTGAAAGTTTCGACAATTTTTTGGCGGGCTTTTTCACCGATTTGTTCACGATTAATGCCATTTCCGGTCATTATTTTGTCAAGAAGCGTAGATAAGGTGTCAACATCGGCCGGTCGAACCAAAAAGCCATCAACTCCGTCCTCAATAACTTCTGAAATCGGGCTGAGTTCTGAACCGATCACCACCTTTTTTTGAGCCATAGCCTCGATAAGGCTGGGTTCGAGTCCGGTCGACCTCGAACTCAGATCTATATAAATTGGCGACGCCAGAATACATTCCAGCATTTCTTCGGCCACGACTTCGCCGGGCATGATAACCCGGCTGCCAAGAGCCAGGCTTAACATTTCAAATTCCACATTTTTTATCTGGGGGCCACTGCCGAGCAAAAGTAAGTAGGTGTTTGGTTTTTTAAGTACGACTTTTTCAAAAGCCTTCAGCAGCGGCGTGACCTCGTGCGTGCTGGTAAAATCAGAATTTGCCAAAATGATCTGCGCGTTGTCGGGAATGTTTAGCTTGGATTTAAAGTTTTCGGACTCAGACTTCGGCGTAAGATCTCCGAGATTAATACCATATGGCACAGTATAGGTGTGGTAGTCAGGAAACAGATAATAACGCTCCAATATCATTCGCTGCTGCGGAGTCGTAACAAAGATTCCATCGGCTGAGTCCAGCAAGCCGCGATCTTCAGCAAAATAACTCTGTAGGAACTTAAAGATAAGTTTAATCGAGGTACTGATAAAACTTCCGGCGCCGCTTTTGCCTTCAGAAAGTATCGAAAAAAGTTCGGCCATCTGGGTGGCTTCTACATCATAGGCAATTGAAACATTAAGATTTTTTTTATGTCTGCCGATTTTAAATCCCGAATTATCCAGACTATGCACAAGATCAAATGGCTTTTCTTTGCTGAGGCTGACAAATTTCCGGTGCACGGCCTCGGCAAAGCGTACCGTTTTGTATTGCGGTTGATTTTCATTCAGGTAATAAGCTCGGATACCGTCTCTGAAAACTTCGGCACGTTTTAGCGGAGAAGAAGTCGAAATAATTGTAACGTCATGTCCGCGCTCAGTTAATCCGCGGGCCAATGGCCAAAGGATACCGGTATCCGATGAACGGCTAAGAACAGATATTTTCTGTCCGATAAGACAAATGCGTAATCTTTCGGGTAGTTGGGTGGCGCTCATACTCAGAGTTTAACAGATCCCGAGGTAAGCAGGGAAGTCTTTTGCTGCCAAAGCTTCGAGTACAGTCTAGACAATTCGTTTACCGTCGGCTCGAAAAGCTCGGCCGCTTTAAACGACGACACAACGAATTCGTTTTTAGTTTCGTCTGTTTCAAAATTTTCCAACTGGCGAACCCAGTTCTGAGAAGTTACCACCTGGCAGTTACGGCCTGAAGTCCAGTAATTTGAAAAACCGGTGGCCTGAAAATCATTCAGGATGATTAGATTATTTTTATTCATACTCTTGCTGAGCCAGTCGGTAAATTCAGTCGGTGTAATAACCGGATCCGACAAAACAACAGACAGAGATTCATGTTCAAGAAGACTATTCAGTTTTTGTTCAGAAAGAATTAGATGGTAATCTGCCTGAAGTTTCTTGCTTTCGATCAACTCATTCCATTTTTTTCTGAGCTGCGAAGAGCCGGAGTACTTAAGTAATTTTCTGCCGTCAAAATAAACCGTGCAGGCAACATTCAAATCAAAAGCCTCTTCGAGTTGGTTCTGTAGTGGGATAAGGAAAGCCTGATGCTTGAATGCACTCTTTTTTCCGGCAGACGAAGTTTTTGGAAATGCCGAAAATATAAATTTATTGCACGTAATATTGCGATAAAACTTTAAGTGATTCGTCTGACTTACGCTGAAAGCATCGGGCCGGATGTACTCAAGAAAACTCCGATTAATTTTCTTTTCAGAATTAAGAATACTGACAATCGTCGATTTTCCGAGCGCCTTACAAACCGCCAGATGAACCGATTCATTCATACTCAGGGGGAGATTTTCAATAATAAAATGGACTGTTTGGTAGGGGTTAAGAATCAGACGTGGCAGATTCAGCGCATGTGAGATATCGACCTGAATTCCAAGTTGTTGAAATTGCTCCGACAGAATTCCGGCCGTTTGTTCAGCAATAGGCTCTGTGTTTTTTGTTCTGCAATAAATCAACACTTTGTTCATGGTGCCAACTTTAGCTGAAAGGCTTTGTAAATCCGGTTCAGATTTTTTCTGTTCGCCTCCGGAATATTCATCGTCGGTAATTCGGTAGGGGTAACCCACTTAAGATTAATATGGTGTTTGGTTTTGGGCTCGCCTTTCCAGAAAAGAACTTCATAGAACAGGATGACAATTCCGACGTCACTGTAAGAGTGCGTACAGGCGATCTTGAGATCGCCGATTTCAGCCTCAATACCGAGTTCCTCATTTAATTCCCTGGCAAGCGCCTGCTCGGGAGATTCGCCGAGTTCAATTTTGCCTCCCGGAAATTCCCAAAGGCCGGCAAGAGTATGATTTTCAGGTCTTTGACCAACGAGGATAAGATTATCTTTAATAAGAATGCCTGCCGAAACGGGTATCCAATTCTTTTTGATTCTGGTTTTTACAGGTCGGTTGGCGTCATGAGTAAGTGGAGTTACCGATTTGTTTAGACTCATGTGCAGCTTTTTCGACCTTTCTGAAAAAATTAAGACCGGAAAAAATTAAAGCTGTGTAAACCTCAACTAAATCCGCTCCCATTGATAGTCTTTCAAAAACATCCTCTTCTGTCATCACTCCGCCGACAGAAATAACAAGTTTTTTTGATTTTTCTGCCCCGAGATGTTTAATTGCAGTATTAAGTGACAATTTAGACAGTGCGGCTACTGGTTTACCCGATAAGCCACCTTCATTTGAAAAAATTTTCGAGGTGTTGCGGGACAAAGTGGTGTTTGTGAGAGTGAAGCCATCAACATTATTTTGTATAGAGACATCAATAACTCTTCGGAGATCGTCGGCTTCCATGTCTGGACTGAGTTTGAGAAGCAAGGGCTTTTTACAATTTAATTCTTCCATCTGCCTCAAAACCGGTTTCAGAAAGGCCTCTAGTGATTGCTTGCTAGCCAGATCGCGCAGCCCCTGAGTATTAGGGCTGCTGATGTTTAAAATAAAGGCGTCGGCTTGTTCATGGAATTTCGAAATTAAGTGGCAATAATCAACATGAGCGTTCGCGTTTTCTGTCGTACGGTTTTTTCCGACATTTACAAAGATCGGAACTGACGAAGCCGCTTTGGTTGAGATCAGATTAGTTAAAACTTTACTGGCGCCGGCCGACGGAAACCCCATCTTATTCCAGAGAGCTTCATCTTTTACGCTGCGGTCGAAAATTTTTCCCTGATTCGGAAGCTGCGGTACCGGCGTTACCGTGCCGATTTCAATGAATCCGCATCCGATTTTTTGCCACGCTTTTAAATTAACCGCATCTTTGTCTACGCCTCCGGCCAGACCGAGGCGATTTTTAAAATGTATATTTCTCCACGAAAAAGAACCCCATTCCGGGGTTTTTTTGCTTTGTGTAAGCGAGTAAAGCTGAACTGCCAGCAGACTTAGATCGTGGGCTATTTTTGGAGGTAGCCACAACCAGGGCTTCAGCATTAGCGAGGATACAGACCACGTAACAACATGGCTTTCTCGAGTCGGCTGATTGAAGCGCCCATAGCAGCAGTACGCATATCGAGATCTTTTTCGATCTTGAATTTATGAACGTTGTCGAACGCCTTGAGTATGATTCCTTTTAATTTGGCATCAACATCGGCCTCATCCCAGAAGAAAGACATAATGTCCTGTACCCATTCAAAATAAGAAACGATAACGCCGCCGCCATTTGCTATAACATCCGGCGCGATAAAGACATTTCGTTTTTCAAGAATTTTTGAAGCAATGCTGGTAACCGGTCCGTTCGCACCTTCGATGATTAATTTAGCTTTAATCTTTTCGGCGTTATGAACATCAATCTGACCTTCAAGAGCGCAAGGCAAGAGGGCTTCGCATTCAAGTTCAAGAAGTTGTTCATTCGAAACGACCTGTGTTCCCGGAAAGCCTTTTACACCGCCGGTTTGTTTTACATACTCCATCAGTTTGGGAATATTCAGACCATCTCCATTAAAGATGCCGCCCGTAACGTCACTGACCGCAATCACTCTGGCGCCACGTTCAAATGCAAACTTAGCTGCAAATGATCCTACATTTCCGAAGCCCTGAATGACAATTCGTGATCCAGACATTTTCATCTGATTGACTTCCATCGTGCGTTCGCAAACGTAAATCACACCTAGGCCAGTTGCGTGATTGCGTCCAAGTGAGCCGCCGATTTCAACCGGTTTTCCGGTCACGACACCGGGTTGAGCATAGCCGCCCTGTTCTTGAGAGTAAGTATCCATGAACCACGCCATAGTTTGCGGATCAGTTCCGACGTCCGGTGCCGGAATATCTTTTGTCGGACCGACAAAAGCGGCAATTTCCGATGTATACCTTCGGGTCAGTCCCTGTTTTTCATATCTTGAAAGTTTAGTGGGATCTACGCACACTCCGCCTTTAGCTCCGCCGAGCGGCAAACCTAAAACCGAATTTTTGAAAGTCATTAACGCTGCAAGGCCCACAACTTCGGCCAGATCAACATTATGGTGATAACGGATTCCGCCTTTGTATGGTCCAAGTGTTGAATTGTACTGAACGCGGTATCCGGTAAAAACTTTTACGGATTGATCATCCATGCGAACAGGCACTGAGACGGTCAGGCATCTGCGCGGGCGTTGCAGGCGTTCAACGATGTTCGGGTCGCATTTAATTATTTTTGCAGCCTCGTGAAAAGTCTTCATCGCATTTTGAAACAAAGGACCGTTTAAATGAGCTTCAGCATCCGGATTAAGATTGTCGTGGTAAGGCATGTAAAAAACTCCTTAAAGTTTGAATGTTTTGAGTGTAAAAAAAAAGACTATGCGATGCCAAGTAAAAACTCTCAGTTCTCTAGCGCTACTCATCATATTTTCGTTCCACACAACTGCATTCAGTACCGATTGGAACACGCTTAAGACAGGCTCAATGACTATCGAAGACTTCTCGTCTGCCCAAGGAGAAGTCATTTCTTCTTATATTCCATTTTTCAAAGAACTCGGTCAGCATTTGTGGGGCTGGAATCCCGCAAAAGAGCTGAAAAATACGACAGATTCGGTTTATATCGAGCCTCGTCCATCTAAGTTCAGTGAGCTGATGCGTAGTCTGTTTGTTGAGTTTGACGTTTCAAACACCGGCCATTTCAGAAAAGTCTGGTTCAGCCCCACCGCAACCACAAAATTCCGCGGGTTAATCGGAATTCACGATTTTGCAAAAAAGCGGCCGTTTATCATTTTACGACTTGGGATACACGGCAATGTTGATGAACTGATAGCAGAAAGATTTCTGCTAAGGATTATTTATGAAAACCTCGATGCCAATGTGTTGGTGCTTGAAAGCCTTACCAGCCACGCATTTCTGGCAAGTAATAAGAATGTTTCGCTCGGCGGGGTTGATGAAGGATTACAGACTTTTCTTGCCCTGAACGAAATCGGCCGGACGCCTTTCAATTTATTGATCAGCAGCGTGCATCTTGTTTCACTCAGCATGGGTGCGCACGGAACTTTTGTTACCGCGATGCTGGATCAGCAGAATGGCGGGCGAATAAAATCGATTCTGAACTTTTGTCCGCTGATAAATCTTAAAGAAACTTTTGATCATCATAACAGGCCCGATTCAAATTTGCAGAATGCGCTCGTTGATCTGTGGAATGTCAGAAGACTGAAAGCGCTTTTCGGCACTTACAGCAATGACACGGATTTGAACTCTTGGTGGAAAACGGCGCTTGATCTGAAGCCGCGTTTTACGCCGCATGTTCTCGAGTTGCTCAACCGCGATCGCAAAGTGCCGTTGGTGACAGTTGCGGAACTTGAGAAAAAA
>JANOJH010000131.1:0-1380 GCA_031408135.1 Bdellovibrio sp.
TTCCCTTTGTCGATTTGAGCGAGCAAAAAGATCAGGGTTGGTTTGGCGATGGGCTCACCGAAGAAATTTTGAATAGCCTTGCGCATGTAAAAGGGCTCAATGTTATTTCGCGCACTTCTTCCTTTGCTTTTAAAAACAAAAATCTTCGTATACAAGTAATAGCCGATTCATTGGGTGTCAATTATGTGGTAGAGGGCTCGGTAAGAAAATCAGACACTGGTTTGCGAATCACCGCACAGTTGATACGCGCAAAAGATGGCTTTCATATTTGGTCAAATACCTATGATCGGGAAGCAAAAGACATTTTCGCGTTGCAAAAGGAAATAGCAACAAGAATTGCAGAGAGCCTGGATATATCGCTGGATGAAAAGGCTATCGAACAAATGCAATGGGCTGGCACCATTAGTGCCGAAGCTTACCTGGCTTTTTTAAAAGCACGTGCACTAGATGAACAAGCGCATGAAAGTAGAAGGTTTATTGATTTAGCCACCTTGAAAAAAGCTAATTCCTATTATGAGGAGTCCTCGTTGCTAGACCCGGATTTTGTTAATCCCTATTTGTTTCATGCCGATTTTTTCCTTCACTATGTATTGAAGGATGATCCTTACTATCAGGATTCTCTTACCGATCAGCAAGCCTATACGCTTTTTAATAATGACTTGGCCAATGCCATCGCACGCTCAAAAGAGCCTTCACAAAGCGATTATTATCGAATACCTCAGACCATGTATTCCAACAACTGGACAAATTTTCGTCAAGTCATAGAGAAAAGTTTGTTTAGCAAGGATGCAGCAAGGCATTTCAAGTATCAAAATTTCGATTTATCTACTTTATTGATCGTCCTCGGGTATGGTGAACAAGTATCAAAGGTAAATGAGGAGATTCTTCGAGAAGATCCTTCTAATGTAACGGCAAGTCGAAATATAGTTTTAAACTTAATATACCTGGGTCAATATGAAGAGGCAATTGATAAGATTGCCAGGATGAGTAACACCCCGACAAGGCTTGGTGTTATTGATTATAAATTATTCGCAATGATTCAACTGGGCAAATTAGAAGAAGCCTATGATCTTATTACTCAAGACCCTAATCAGGATTACTTTCCTTATTATGACTTAAAGTCAATCATATTAGCAAAACAAGGGAATCTTGAGGAGGCCAAAAAGTTTTTAGAGATGGAGCATCGATCAAGTACATTTTATCTTTTTGACGTTGAGGCCGTGTTGGGAAGGCAGGATGCAAACAAAGAAGCAGCCTTAATGGATAAGAAGATTCTACTCGATTTCCCCTTGTTCAGAAGCCTCTTTTTGTCGCCCAATAACCTTCCGTATGATCTTAGTGCAACCCCAAACTTCGCCAGAAGACTAAGCCAGGCTGGTG
>JANOJH010000170.1:0-1325 GCA_031408135.1 Bdellovibrio sp.
TTTAACTCCTTTCCTAACCTTTTCCGGTTTAAGATAAAAAGCTCTTTGCCTATATTTTCGTATCGCATAAAGTAATAATTTACCTAACCTATCAAGTTTTCTTTAACAGGCACCTGCAATTTAAATAAAACTGCATGAAGCCAAGAAAATTTGAAGTTGCTGTATAGCGAGTAGGTGCTGAACCAAACAACAAATTCCTGTCAAGTAGAACTATCGCATCACGAGCTAAAATCAATTAAAATATGAACGCCTCCAACTGGAAGGCGTTCATATTAAGATTAAGAATTATAAGAATTAATAGTGCCCCTAACTCACCTTGTCACTTACTTCATCCGTTGGGAGGTAATTGATCAATATAAAAGTGAACAGCAACCCCGAAAAAATCCCCTCAATTGCCACCATAAAAGCGGCTATGTATGGATTTAGGTAATGCCCCATAGGCTCATTTTCAATAATACCCTGCATCAGGCCTTTATCTATCATCATAAAAGCAAAAAGAAAGACAGAAAAAATCAATGAAGCTATCGCACCGGTTGCAACACCTGTCACTAATGCCCTGAAATAATTGATATGCTGCCCGTGGGTTTCTTTGAATTTCTTTAGTGCATAGTAAATCCCAGCGACCTGAATAAAAACGTTAAGAAAACGTAGTTCATAATGATGAACCAGGCCTAGTACTTTCATAAGCAGAAAAAAGGCAATTAAGCCACCGGCTATTTTTACGCCATAATTTTCGGGGATTCGTTTTGGGTCGGTGAATATATTCATGTGTCTGTAAATTTGATTTGCTCTAATTTTCTCTTTTTTTAAGAGAATTACAACCTTTTTGTTCGTTTATTATTTTCTTAGATTCGTTCTTCCTATCATAAACCTCAAAAACTATGAAACGTAAGGCGCTTATTTTAATTTCGGAATAACCGCATGACGCTTTCAGAATTAAAATCGCTAACAGAAGCACCCCCAAACCTATCATTACTTTTACAGGCGATGTGGCAGGATCAGCAGGGCAACTGGGAGGGCTCACATAACATTGCGCAAGCTATTAACACACGTGATGGATCATGGGTACATGCTTATCTTCACCGCAAAGAAGGCGACCAGTCAAATGCCCAGTATTGGTATCGTCAAGCCGGAAAAAATATACCATCAACTACTCTGGAAAAAGAGTGGGAAGAAATTGTGAAAGCATTGCTTGAAAAGTAATAGCTGAATCTTTTACCAAGACATTAATACGTAAAACTTAGTTTATCCAGACCTGTCTTTACTTCCGGGCAAGACATGAATAAACTCCACAACAAACCGGATCGATAGTTTTCCATCATCAC
>JANOJH010000214.1:0-1249 GCA_031408135.1 Bdellovibrio sp.
CCCTGACGTTCGGTCAGGGATTTTGAATTTAAGACAATCGATAAAATCAAACCGCGTCCGACAAACTCGAGAACGTAAAGTCCCGGATCTTCATATATGGAATTACAGAACTTGCGCCACCGCCTGGCCCGCCACCACTGGGCACGCGCACTTGCTTGCCCAGTGTCTCCAGGTTATTGAGCATGATAATAGGGCTTTCGTTGAACCTAAAATTTTTAACGGGATGCTTTATCTTTCCGTTTTCAATGAAGAAGGTGCCATCGCGCGTAAGACCCGTGTACAATAATGTTTGTGGATCAACCGCACGTATGTACCAGAAACGTGTAACCAATATTCCTTTCTTGGTATCCTTGATCATATCCTCCACTGAAGTAGAGCCACCTTCCATAATTCTATTACCAGGAAAAGGAACAGGCTCTACGTTCTTTTGAGTTGCCCAGTAGCGATCGTAAATCAAATTCTTCACTTCTCCGCCACGGATGAAATCCATTTTCTTGCTGGCCAATCCATTGCCCGTCCACGTGGAGGCAGGAGCATCTTCATTCCACGGGTCAGTATAAATGGATACACGCTCATCTACAATTTTTTCCCCTAGTTTGGTACCCCCACCTTTTTTGGACATGAAGCTTCTTCCTTCGTCCGCTTGGCGTGCATTCATGCCAGAAAACATCAGGCCTATCAGATCTCCTGCTGCTGCTGGTTCTAAGATCACGGTATATTTTCCAGGTTCAATTGCTTTTGCATTGCGCGACAGGAGTGCTTTGTCAATGGCAATCTTTGAAGCTTCTGCCGTGTCAAGTTTGCTCACATCATTAAAGCTGCGCGCTACCCAACCCGATCCTGTGCCATCATTGCTGCGCATGGTAACAGTAAAGTCAACACTCGTGGCCTGGTTATAAGCGAACAATCCTTTGCTGTTCATCAAAGCTGAAAAGCCGCGGCTGTCTTCTAGATACCCTGCTGCAGTTATATCCTTTTTGGAAGCGGGGTTAATACTGTTTGCAGCCGCTTGTGCGCGGAACTCCGGATTAATTTTGGCCGTAGCTTCCGAAAATGTTTTTGATTCAGGCCCGTATTGCTGCTGGGTCAAGGGCTCCATAAATTCAGGATTCTCCGGTGCAAGTTGTGCAAGTTCTTCCGCGCGTCTCACCACTTTTTCAAGTGAGGCATCGTCAAACTCATTTACAGTTGCTGCGCCTGATTTTTTTCCATAGTAGGATTGCACGCCAAGACTAACGTTGCTGTCTTC
>JANOJH010000220.1:0-1244 GCA_031408135.1 Bdellovibrio sp.
GTAAGGTTTGATGACTTTGGAGGATAAAAATTCAACTGCCTAAGTCTAAAAAACCCTTGTCTCAAATTAGCCGAGGTACCTTTGCTTTATGAAGGCTTTCTCTACTGTTAAAGCTTTTGATTAATTTTAAAGTACAAATGACAATTGAAGCAATAAAAAATATTGTAACACCAATCCTTTTGAGGAACAAAGTAAAAAGGGCGGCACTATTCGGGTCTATGGCTCGCCAAACTTATTCCCCAGATAGCGATGTAGACATTCTAGTTGAACTGGATGAATCGAATAGTCTTTTGGATTTTGTTGGCATCAAGTTAGAACTGGAGGATGCGCTACATAAAAAAGTTGACTTAGTAGAATTTGAGGCCGTTAAGCCTGCTCTGAGGAAGTATATTCTAAAAGATCCAATTACAATTTATGGGTGAGAAGCGCGATGTACAACATTTTTTAGACGACATCACGGAGTCAATTGAAAAAATAATTGCTTATTCAAGCAATCTAACTGAAGATGAATTTCAGATCAACTTTGAAAAACAAGACGCTATAAGCCGGAGAATTGAAATTATTGGAGAAGCTGTTAAAAATATTCCAGACGAAATCCGTAACATATTTCCTGAGGTGCAATGGAAGAAAATTGCTGGTCTGCGTGATGTTGTGATTCATAATTACTTTGGCATTGCGCCAAAACGGTTATGGCGAATCATCAAGCAGGACTTGCCGATATTGAACGATCAAATCATTCTGATAAAAACAAGGCTAAAAGGTTAAGCATGGATCTCCTCCTCTTCTTCTCCCCCATTGACGAAAATATTTATTCTGAAATAGCACAATCAAATTCTATTTATAAAAACATCAAAGTATATGGCGAGAAAATGCCATCATACAAAGACGCCCACATTGCCATTTTTGGTGTCAACGAAGAACGGGGAACATATACCAACAAAGGATGCGCTAAGGGGGCTGATGAAATACGAAGAAAACTTTATCAACTAAAGAAAGGAACTGGGGCTTATAATATAATTGACCTCGGAAATCTAAATCCAGGTATTGACTTGGATGAAACCTACGTGCGGATAAGTGAAGTCTGCCGCATGCTTTTGGAGAGCAATGTGTTGCCCATTATTCTTGGTGGATCTCATGATATTGATTATGGTCAATATCGCGGATATGAAGAAATGGACAAACTTGTGAGTTTCCTTAATGTGGATGCATTCCTCGACTTAGAAGATGGTAAAGATCAACCGATG
>JANOJH010000233.1:0-6458 GCA_031408135.1 Bdellovibrio sp.
GATGTCATCACACGCGATCCTTTATTGTTTTCCGTCCGGGTTTGGTAACGGCAGCAGAATGTTCCGGTAATTACTATTTTGATTAGCCCCGGTTTGGCGACGCGAATGGGCGTCGAACTTATATGTGGCTTTACGGCGTTCTGCAGCCGTTACCAAACCCGGACGGAAAACAATAAAGGATCGCGTGTGATGACATCTGAATCTGAAATACTTTCAGCCGGCGCTTCGTTTGACCAGATCAGAAGGTCTTCGGCATTCGCAATTAGCCCCAGAGACAAAACCAGAGACAAAATAAAAAAAATCGACTTAAACACATCGTTAGTATAATCTAGTCTTTTCTCAAAGAAAGGATTATTTTTGAGAAGCGAAGACCTTCAGGCACAGCTCCGCTACACACTACTCCGCCACACTCTGATAATTCTGGGACTTTCGCTGCCTTTAATAGCGCTGAGTATTTTCTTTTTTGATTTAACCATTGCAGAATTTTTTAATCAGCCCGAACTTTCCCGAGTTAACTACTACAGCCGCGAAATCACCAATATCGGTTACAGTATTCATTATTTTGCAATTGCAATTTTCGGAATTATTTTCGCTAAATTCATCTACCCGCGGATTCAGTTGATTAATAAACGACTTCCGGCGGCACTCAATCTTGCCATTTCGCAATGGAGTTGGTTTGCGGTTAAAGTTTTGCTCGTGGCCGGCATACCTGTGCATTTAATCAAAACGGGAATTGGCAGGCAACGTCCGCATGTTTCCGGAGATTTTAATCCGTTGAATTTCGAGCCTTTCAATCTGCATCACCACTGGCATTCATTTCCGTCGGGCCATGGGCAGGTGCTGTTCAGTGTTGCGACAATCGCGCTTTTGATCTGGCCGCGGCACAGATATTACTTTCTAAGTACTGCATTTTTATTGGCTTTTACCCGCGTAACAATTCATCAGCATTTTTTCAGCGACATACTGGCCGGCGCTGTCGTCGGCTACCTGACCACTATTTGGTTGCATTTTTACTTATGGCCCAGAACAAAGTTATCGCACCTTTCCTGATAATACTCTTTTTGCATCTATCGGCACTGGCATCGGAAGTGCCGAGTCTACCGCTCTATGAGCTTGGAATGTTTCTCGGAACGGCGCTAATACCTGATTATCCGGCCGCAGGCCAGTCGCGAAACCGCACGATTCCCCTTCCTCTTGTACGGTACAACGGCGATTTGCTGCGTGCAGATGATGAGGGCGGCACTCGTTTCAGATTTATCAATGTTGAAAAATTCGACCTGGATTTAAGTATCAGTGGTTCATTTCCTACGGACACCGGAAATAACGAGGCACGGGCTGGAATGCCCAACCTTGATTGGACTGCCGAAATCGGCCCGCGGATAATTTACTATATTTATCGTAACCCCACCGATTCGCAGCTACGGATCGGCATTCCGGTTCGTACGAATTTTGCAACAAATTTTGTGAAGTGGTACGGAGTAGGCTATGTGTTTGCGCCCATTGTTCAATATGATAAATATAATTTTCTGACCGAAAATTTAGATCTTTTCATCCATTACACGGCTCATTTCATTACCGAGGGTGTTGCGGATTTTTTTTACCGGGTCGACCCGCAGTTTGAGACTGTGCAACGTCCGGCTTATAAAGGCCAGCCTGGGTTTCTCAGCCATGAATATTCGCTGGCATTTAAATATCGTTTCAATAACAAAAATCTGATCGTCGGCACACAGTATTCAGATTTTTCGCAGTCGGCGAACACCGGGAGCTCGCTTCACCGTAGCAACGTGAACTGGAGTTATGTGCTGGCCTTCAACTGGGTACTCCACGAGTCTGCTGCCCGTGGAATCAAATAATTATTTCAGCATAAACTCTACCTTTCAGCAGTGGGATTTTGATATGTGTTTGTTATAAAATATCAGAATGGCAATTTCAAATTTTTGGGTTTTAAAAGCCACAAATCCTTGTTTTCGGGTAAATTCTATCTGTAAAAACTTTCGACATTTTGGTTTTTTATATGCAGAACAGCGCTCAGGAAAAAATAAAAAACCAGAACACCGATGAGGCTAAGAAACGTGCCGAGGAGAATAGTCAGGACCAGCAGGCTTAAATTCGACAGGTCGTGAACAATTCGCACGACGGTAACAACCGGCAGGAATGCGACAAGGCTGAAGTATAACAGAATAAGGATTTCACGATAAGAATTTCGCAAGAGTTTCATATTCACTCCTTTGTAATTAATTTTTTAAGCTCTTCCTTTAGATTAGTCAGGTACTTCCGGAAGTAATTCTTCTGACCAAGAGAGGTTAGGCCCCAGAACCGGCCTGCAAACGCAAGCATGCTGTCGTTATAGCGGTCCTGGCGTTTGATAAAATCTTCGGATTTAGTTGCGGTTTCACCGGCATAGAACTTCAGATTATAGTCAAGGAGGTCGGCTTTTCGTTCAAAAAGTGTTTCAAATTGTCGATTGCCGGTAAAACGACTTTGGCTGCGCATTTTAAAATAGTCGAGATTGGCATCCAGAAATTCGCGAAAGAGCGCTTCCTGTTCGCGGCTGCCGGAATCAAAAAACATCTCAACATAATGATCAAAACCTTTGAAAAAATGCCGGAGATATTTATTTTTATCAGAGAAAGTTTCGTTTTGCTTTTCGCTCTTTTCTTTCAGGTAAGTGTTCAGCGCCTTAATTTCGGTGCGGGTAATCGGCAGAATAACTTCGCTGAACGAAGCTTTGAAAGCGTAAACTGTACGTTTCTGCAGTTCTTTGAAGTCAACGAAAAGGATTCTGAGATCTTCAGTTGTCAGCTCTTTTTTTTCGGTCAGCAACAGGACTTGGTCGATCTTGATGATAATTTCTTCGAACAGCGGGTCTTTATTGCGGCCGATATCGACCGCAATGCTCGTTTTTATTTTTTTGTACCGGTCGGAATCAAGGTCGAGCGCTTCGTCCACTTCGTTCGCTATAAAACGAGGCGCCAGACTGACTGCTACATCCATCCGCGAACAGGAAGTTAAAAAAAGAAATATAATCAGTGCGCGACAAAGCTTCATTTATTTCCTGTTCGTGAACTACCTAAGATGCATCCCTGAACGGTTCTCGTTAGTTTTACTGCTAACCTGACTTAAAGTCTCTTCCAGTTTTTCGGCCGGTGGGTCGGTTCTTGCGACGTCACCCAGTGAAAGTATCCCGACCAGTCTTTTCTGACGATTGAGTACCGGAAGTCTGCGGACTTGCTGTTCGCTGAATTTACTTAAAACATCCTCGATCGTGTCATCATCATAACAATAAAAAACCGAATGAGACATATAGTCCCTGGCCAAGGCTTCACGTGGATCTTTACCTTCGGCCACGGCACGGACCGCAATATCCCGATCAGTCAGCATTCCGACGAGGCGATCATTTTCTGCAATGGGCAGTATTCCGAAATCGCCTTCGCGCATTTTTTTTGCGGCATCTTGCAAGGTCATATCCGGTTTACCGAGTTCTACCTTTTTTGACATACATTCACTGGCTAGCATAATAGTCCCCTTTTTTATTCTCAACAGTCTCAACAGTCTCAACAGTCTCAACAGGTTGCAAACAAAAGGCCACGCATTTTTCAGTCCAAAAAGCGGCCTAAATGCTGCTGCTGATTCAAAACGGATTTCATTGATTTATGATCGGGAAAAAATTCTCCAACCAACTGCCAGAAATCCTTCGAATGGTTGAGAAATCTGAGGTGGCAAAGTTCATGAATAATAACATAGTCGATTAAAGCCGCCGGTTGACAAATCAGCTTCCAGTTCAGTGAGACTAAGCCCTCTGCGGAACAACTCCCCCAACGGGTTTTATTCGCACGGAAAACCAGTCTGCGCGGACACAGGCCCGTTTGCCCAACCCAGATCGAAAGCCTTTGCTGCAGATACTTTTCGGCCTCACTTCGGTAATACCGGCTGAGTTCCCGCCGAATGAAGGCTGAAGTATATTCCGCAAGACTACGATCTTTTGGTACCCCGCAGATTAAAAATCCCTCTTCAACACTAAAAGAAAAGCGCCGACCGGGTACCTCACTAATTTGCAGATATTTGAGTTCGCCCAAGAAAGGGTACAGTGCGCCTGCTGTAAAATCCGGTTGTTTAAATTGCTCTTCGATAACTTTGAACTTATGAAGATTTTTTTCGATCCATTTTTGCTTAAGCTGTAAAAATTCAGTTATCTGACTCTGGCTCGTACGTTTATTCGTTCGGATACTCAATGGTTTTTCAGGATGCATGACGAGTGTCAGGTTACGCCGGCCCGGCTTTCGGATAATTTCTACATTGAGATTGAGGAACTTAAGCACTTCCATAAAACCTATTAAAGCAAAAAAATAGCCATAAAGAAATAGAATAGCGTTCGGGCACGAATTTCTGATAAACGCGTTATTATTCCTTTTAGGTATAATAACTTATTACTTTTGCTGTTTTAATAATCAAAACCTTGAAGTATACGTCTTGCATTAGCCAAGGAAAAACTTATGAAACTTTTTATCTCGCTCTTTGTTCTCTCGCTCGCACTCGGTGTCAATGCCAAAAACCTGTTGAAATATCCAAGTGTGATAGACCTTTCAGAACACAAAGGAAAAACTTTCTTCTCATTGATGGAAACCGTTATCAAGCCTTCGCTCGATGAATATGCAACTGAAGGTTTTGAAGTCGCTAACGGTAAAACCGTCGTAGCGTCATTGAAAAAAGTAGACCCGAAAGTGGCTAAGCGCGCTTTGAGTGCGGCCGGTGATGTTGAAACCCTGAAGCAATTGGCCGATGATTTATCCGAGAACGGCGCTATTACATTTTATGATCTGCCTCAGGCGATTGCGGATGCAGGCGTCGGCCGTGGACGTTACGACCTTTCAACTTTTCTGGCGCTCGTCAGCGGTGGCGGTGTGGCTGTTCAGATCAATGATGACAATATCGCTTACAATGTGAATTACGGCACCGGTGAAACCGATAAAGATGAAATGACCGGCCGCAGTTTCGGCGAAGGTCCGAATCGTATGGCACTGGATGCATCTGATAAGCATTACCTAGAAATTCTTGAAAGCTATGTCCGATCAGGCGATGAAAGCATTCCGAATTTCTACCGCGCTCTCCTTGAAATTCTTCTGAACAATGACACGAAAAATTATGCAAAAATATCAGAAGAAGGCCAGGTTGTTGCCACAGATTTTATCGCGGTATATACGGCCGAACAGAACCGTCACTTAATGGCTGATCTGAAAACTCACCATTGGGATGCAGCTTTACTTGAAGTAACCCTGCTTTCTGCACTTCACGGCGGACAAAAAAACGTGATGGTTATGTTCAACGGTGAACTGACGTCTACGACTCTGAAACAGGCACCGGGCTGTTCAGAAGAAGAACGCGTTGAAAAGAAAGCCTCAATGGTTGACTACTGGCAGTTCAGCTCAAGCACCGATCCTGAATCCTGCAACCGCAGCGGCATTAACGTAACCCGTCGCGATTTCCGGAGCCTTGGCGCCGCAATTACTGAATTTCAACGTGAAAATAATCCGGAACTGGTTGAAAATGTTGAGCGCCATTTCACTGATGTGCGCACCAAAGGTAATCTTTTTGTGCAGCTCTCAGAGTTTTTAATTAACTACGATACTCCGAAGAAAATGAACAAAGCCAATATGGAATTGGCTGAAGACTTTACCGCATTCTTAATGCAGGTTAAAAAAGATGCCAACAAAACCTCTCAGTACATTCTGACTCAGGACAAATAATTTTTTTCAGGTCCGCAAATTTACGAATTTGCGGATCCATTCGATCATGAGCTGAAAATCGCTCGCATCAGCATAACTCTTCATCGCCACATCAAAAGTATCAGCATTCATTTTATCACGCCTTGAAATCAGACGCTCACGTGCAAAATTCACCGTAAATTCAGGATGCCCCTGCATTGTCAGAATATGCTCCCCGATCTGCATCATCTGAAACGGACAAAACTCATTCTGCGCAAGCAATTCGGCGCCCGGGGGCAAACTCTCAACCTGATCCTGATGACTGAACAACAACGAGAGCTTTTGCGGATCACTCCCTGAATTGTTCATCCACGGCTTTTGCGCCAGCATTTCGAAACTGCAGATTCCGACGCCCCACCCGCGCGGACTTTTCGAAACTTTTCCACCGAGTGCGTGCGCCACCATTTGGTGCCCGAAGCAAATCGCAATCGTTTTAATTTTTTTATCGTTAAGCTGAATTATAAATTCCCGAAGTTGATGAATCCAGGGAATGTCCTCATAAACACTTTTCGGACTGCCGGTGATGAACCAGAGTTCGCATTCATTTACTGATTGCGGAAAATCCCCCTGCGCAACTTTATATTCGCGGATTGCTGCGGCTCTTTCAGGAAATGCCGATTTAACAAATTCATTGAATATCCGGCTGTAATCGAGCTGATAGCCGGTATCATTTGCGTCAAAGTGATAGGCGTTAAG
>JANOJH010000240.1:0-21006 GCA_031408135.1 Bdellovibrio sp.
GTAATCTCAAAGTTACGCCGGTTTTTAATCGGCTCACCGCTGGAGTCTTCTCATTCTCACAATGAACTGATTCCGAAATGGAAAGCCCTCGCCGTTTTAGCTTCTGACGCCCTTTCATCCGTGGCCTATGCAACTGAGGAAATTGTGATTCCTCTCGCAGCAGCTGCAGCGGTCATCCCATTTGCGACTCACTGGCTGTTACCGATTGCCGGCGCTATCGTCCTGCTAATGTTTATTGTTGCGATGTCGTATCGACAGACCATCCAGGCTTATCCAAACGGCGGCGGTGCCTACGTTGTGGTAAAAGAAAATCTCGGCGAGCGCGCGGGCCTGGTGGCCGGTGCCGCATTAATGATTGATTACACGCTGACAGTTGCCGTTTCGGTTTCGGCCGGTGTTGAAAATTTAATTTCGGCATTTCCGGAAATGGCTGGCGTGCAGGTCTTCACGTGTATCTGGATAATTCTCGTTCTTATGACTCTAAGCCTCAGAGGTATCGGGGAGTCTTCGACGGTTTTTGCGATACCGACTTACTTTTTTATTTTTTCAATGTTCCTACTGATCGTAAACGGATTTATCAATAATCCCCACGAAAATATTAATCCGATTACAGACGTTCTTTCGACAAATTATCCTGAAATCGGCGCCATTTTACTGCTACGAGCATTTTCGTCCGGCTGCGCGGCACTAACGGGAATCGAAGCTGTTTCTGACGGAATTCCTCTCTTTAAACATCCGCAGGCAGAAAATGCCAAAAAGACTTTACTTTACATGGTTCTGATTTTGGCCGGGCTTTTTTTCGGGGTCAGTTATCTGGTTTATGTTCACAATTTGAGTCACAAAGAAGGCGTTACGCTGATCTCGCAGTTAAGCGGCCTGATTTTCGGTAACGGCGCTTTGTTTTTCATGGTTCAGGTTGGTGTTGCGCTTATTTTGTTCCTTGCTGCTTCAACTGCTTATGCGGATTTTCCGCGCCTGGTTTCGTTTCTAGCGCGCGATAAATATGCACCTCGACAGTTAGCTAATATCGGGGACCGTCTGGTGTTTTCGAACGGCATTGTCGGCTTATCAATCATGGCCATTATTCTTGTTATCGTTTTCGGCGGCAGAACCCATTTTCTGATCCCGCTTTACTCGGTCGGCGTTTTTCTTTCATTCACCCTTTCACAGGCGGGAATGGTTGTGCGTCATCTGAAGCTGAAGCAAAAGGGCTGGAAGCTTTCGGTGGCCATGAATGGTTTTGGTATGGTCTGTACCGCAGTCGTTCTTGTGGTTGTTGCCATTTTCAAATTTACTCACGGGGCCTGGATGGTCATCGTTGTTATTCCGGCCATGGTTTATGCGTTCCACCGGATTCACGTTCATTATGTCATGTTTGCGCGCGAAATTTCGCAGTCGCACTATGATATGGATAAACTCGATAAAGTTACCGAACATGTGGTGGTCATCCCGATTTCGGGCCTGCACCGCGGGGTTAAGAACGCCATTCGCTACGGCATGAGTATTTCACACGACCTGCGGGTGTGCTTTGTGAAAACCGATGAGGAGGCTTATCAGCGGATGATGACTTCCTGGAACGCGAAGTTCCCGAATCTGAAACTGCATGTGCTTGAATCGCCCTACAGATCTATCTCCGGACCAATTCTGGACTTCATCGATGAAGTCTCAAAAGAGCATCCAACAGAGTTTGTAACGGTGATTTTCCCTGAATTTGTAACTGCACATTGGCATCACCAACTGCTGCACAATCAGACGGCCTGGCTGATCAAGCTTTCGCTGATTTACAAAAAGAATGTCATCGTGACGAGCGTGAAATACCATCTGACAACGACTTAGAGCGACAAAGCCTGCGCGAGAGCACTTGACGCCAACTTGTTTTTGTTTTCTGATAAGGACATCACGGATGATAAACGACAACAGGACGTAGCAACAACAACCCTCGCTAGCAACAGCGAGTCGTCTCAAGAAGGAGAACGACAAATGAATAAAGCGCAATTGATCGAAAAGATCGCAACAGAAACAAAGATGCCAAAAACTCAGTGTGAAACAATCGTTGATTGTTTTATGACTAACGTTAAAAAAACAGTTAAAAAAGGCGACGATGTTAAATTAGTCGGCTTTGGTACTTTCACTAAAGCTAAGCGTAAAGCTCGCATGGGCCGTAACCCACAAACTGGAAAAGCTATCAAAATTCCAGCTGCATGGGCTCCGAAGTTCCGCGCTGGCGCTGAATTCAAACATTTAGTTAAGTAATTAACTGAATTTAATTGAATGAACTCTGAAAGAGTTTCCTTTAACCGGGAAACTCTTTTTTTTTTGATTTAAACCGGATTCAAAATCTAGCCTAATTAATTCCGAGGCGTATAGAGCCGAGCACATATTGCGAGTTCCCCATTTTAACATAAAGGGCAAAATGGAGATAATTCACTGTACCCACCGCCGAAACCGGATAAGCGCCGGATATTTTGATATAGATAATATCGTATTCGCCTTCTTTACCCACAAAAAGCGCTTTACTGCCGCCTTCGGTAAACTCAGATACACCTGCAACAAAATGAACCTGTTCAGCGCGGTTATTTCCGACCACATAAAGTTCTTTATGATAATTGATATCTTTGATGTACAACTTTAATAATATTTCCTGTCCGTATAAATGCCGCCAAACATACCCACCTATCGGTACAATCACGCCGTCGTAATTTTGGGTCGGAAGCAAAAATGTTCGGGTGTTGTTCGGCATAGCGATTTGAACCGGATCTTGCGCCGCTATTGTTCCCTGTGTTGCGCCTTGCGCGCCTGATATCTGAGCCATCAGTGTGACGGCGGTTATTGCGAGTGCTAATTTTGTTTGAGTCAGTAAATTTTTCATTGTGATCTCCTTTTTATATATTTATGTTCTTCCGCCTTTACAGCAGCGTTTGTTGTTAGAGTGTTTATATCAGTGCGGGCTTTTCATTACTAACCTGAATCGGCCAATGTCACTTCCCTTTTATGCAATATTAGGTTTATAAAGTTGTATGAGTAAAATTCGCGATACCGTGGCCGAATTTCCGGGGCTTACGATCATTCATCAGAAAATTCCGTCTCATGAGGTCGGACAACACCGCCACAGCGAACACGAGTTTTTTATGCCATTGCAGGGCGAAATCACGGTTCACGACGGACAACAAAGCGTTAAAGCCGGGCCGGGGAGAATGCTCTACGTGCCACCAGATCTGGATCATCAGTTTTCATCGACCGCCCAGGGTGCCGGCGAAAGAATGATCTGGCTGGTTGAAAATAAGCTCTGGAAAAAGCATGTCAGTGAAGATTTTAAAGTGTGTGCTATGCCCGTTAATTCACTGGCTAAAGAATTACTGTTTTATCTGCTTATTCACCGAAACCCCAAGGGGGTTCAATATTTTATATCGGCCCTGATGCAGTCTTTAACCGAATCGCTCGGCGTAAGCCAGACTTCAAAACGTGATTTAATTTCTGAACGCTTTGAGGTCAAAGCCCGGGATTTGCGAATCAAAAAAGCGTTACAACTGATTGAAAATGACCTGAGTAAAATTCACTTGCCCGAAATTGCACGGCTAAGCGGAATGAGTTCGCGGAACTTCAACCGCCTATTTTTAATCGATTGCGGAATGAATCCGAAAGAATATATTATTTTAAGACGCATTGATTCCGCACAGATTTTATTACGCGAATCGAATAAAACAATCACGGATATTTCTTTAGAGGTCGGATACAATTCTTTATCTAAATTTATCGGGACCTTCAAAAAAATAACAGGACAACTGCCGAGCGATTACCGCAATAATCAAAAACAAATTTGAAAACCTAAAAAGGGAGTTGCTGCCATTATAAAGAGCCCATTTATTGACACAATGTGAAAAGGAAATGCCAATCCCGGCGGAACCGGGTAAACTGCACGTATTGTTTTTGACCTCTATGAATTCACGACTCATAATTACTCGATGGCTAACTCAATTAAAAAAATCGGTGTTTTTACAAGTGGCGGCGATGCGCCCGGAATGAATGCTGCAATTCGCGGCGTGGTGCGGACAGCACTTTCAAAAAAAATCGAAGTGACCGGCATTTTACACGGCTATGTCGGGATGATTGAAAATCAAATGATGCCGCTGCAGATGCGCGACATGGCCAACATTATTCAACGCGGCGGTACAATTTTAAAAACCGGCAGGTCGAATGAGTTTCTCAAAGCCGAATACCGGGCAACAGCTGCAAAAAATCTGCGGGCTCAAAACATCGATGGCCTGATCTGCATCGGTGGCGACGGCTCCTTCAGAGGCGCTCAGGCACTTTGGACCGAACACCAGATACCAGTTGTCGGAATTGCGGGTACAATCGATAACGATGTGAATTGCACAGAAGACACCATAGGTTTTGACACGGCAGTAAACACGGCCATGCAGGCCATCGATAAAATTCGCGACACCGCCGACAGTCACGATCGGATTTTTATCGTTGAAGTCATGGGCCGCGATTCCGGATGGATTGCCAGTCATGTGGGAATTGCCGGCGGAGCCGAAGAAATTTTAACATCTGATAATGTCATTCCGGTGGATAAAATAGTGGAAAATCTAAAGAACTCGCGTGCCAGAGGCAAAACCAGCAGTATTATCATTACAGCTGAAGGGCAAAAACCCGGCAGAGCTTACGATCTATCTGAGGCGATCCGCAAAAAATCCGGGCTGGAATCAAAAGTCTGTATACTCGGCCATCAACAGCGCGGCGGCAGCCCTACCGCACATGACCGGATTTTAGCTTCAAGATTGGCCCATGCAGCAGTTGAATCCCTGCTGGCCGGTCGAAAAAATGTTATGATCGGGGTGCAGTCCAACAAGTTAGTTGAAGTGTCATTGGATATCGTGACAGCAAAAGAAAAACCCGGAGATAAATCATTGATTAATCTTGCCAGAGTGCTCTCAGTTTAGTTCAATCAAAAGGTAAATAATAAATTAACTTCAAGGGGTTCAAAATGAAAAAGATATTCGCTTTGTTGGCTATTTCTATATTTGTTTTTTCGTGCACGAAAAAAGCAAATGAAAATGAAATTTTAATCGGATCTTACAGTTCTAATACAGGTGCAACTGCAACTTTCGGTGTGTTCCAACTTCGCGGCACCGAAATGGCCATCAACGAAATCAATGCGGCTGGTGGCATCAACGGAAAAAAAATCAAACATATTAATTACGATAATAAATCCGACGCTAACGAAACTCTGGCTGTAGTTAACCGCCTGATCAGTCAGGATAAAGTTGTTGCGATCTTAGGCGAGGCCACTTCGGGCCGCTCAAAAATCGGCGCGCAGGTTGCTCAACAGCACAAAGTTCCGATGTTGTCGTCTTCGGCTACAAACCCTGATGTAACTAAAGTCGGAAATTATATTTTCCGCGCTTGCTTCATTGATCCGTTTCAGGGAATGGTTATGGCTAAATTCATGACCGAAAATTTGAAACTTAAAAAAGCTGCGATTTTGCGCGACATCAAGAACGACTACTCCGTCGGACTTTCAGATATTTTTGCTGACAAGCTTAAAGCTGCCGGTGGCGAAATCATTACCGACATTTCTTATCAGGAAGGCGATATCGACTTCAAATCGCAGTTGACGGCTATCAAGGCCAAAAATGTTGAAGCGATTTTTGTGCCCGGTTACTACAACGAAGTTGCGCTTATCGCGAAGCAAGCCAAGGAACTCGGCATGACAATGCCTTTACTCGGCGGCGACGGCTGGTCTTCGCCTAAGTTATATGAAATTGCGAAAGAAGCGATTAACGGAAATTATTTTTCGAATCACTACACGACTGAATCGAAAGACCCTAAAACAGTTAACTTCGTAAAAGCCTTCAAAGCAAAATTCAATGAAGATGCCGATGTTATGGCGGCGCTGGCTTACGATGCGGTTTATTTGATGGCTGAGGCGATCAAAAACTCAAAAGAAGTTACTTCTGAAAACATCCGCATTGAACTTTCTAAAATTAAGGATTTTCACGGCGTAACCGGTCAGATGTCGATGGATGAAAACCGCAATGCTGTCAAAAGCGCGGTTGTTGTTCAGGTTCAGGGAACCGAATACAAATTTATTACCAGCGTTACTCCGTAATTTCGCCTGATTCATGCAAGAGTTTTTTCAACACACTCTCAATGGTCTGAGCTTCGGAAGTATTTATGCTTTAGTGGCTCTGGGCTATACGATGGTTTACGGAATTCTGACCATGATCAATTTTGCGCACTCGGAAATTTACATGATGGGTGCCTTTGCCGCTTTTTATCTGGCCCGCTTTGCCGGGCTTGATACACCTTCTCCGCTAAATTTTACTCTTGGTGTTCTGATTGGGGCCCTGTTTGCAGGGCTCATCGGCTATTTCGTTGAAAAATTCGCTTATAAGCCGCTACGCAACTCTCCCAAAATGAATGTTCTGATAACCGCAATCGGTGTCAGTATTTTATTTCAGTTTGGTGGACAGATAATTTTCGGCCCAGATCCTAAATCTTTTCCCACTTTAATTGAAGATCAGGTTCTGTTTAATCTTGCCGATATTTCGATCCGCCTGATTGATGTTCTGATTTATTTCGTCAGTTTTGTTTCGCTTGGAATTCTCAGTTTTATTATTTTCCGTACGCAAACGGGCAGAGCCATGCGGGCCGTCAGCACCCGCCCCGACATGACACCCTTAATGGGTATCAACAATAATCGCATCATCTCAATGACCTTTATTATCGGTTCAGCACTTGCCGGCGTAGCGGCGGTACTTGTGTCGATCAAGTACCCCAAGATCGACCCCATGATGGGCGTAAAAATCGGTACCAGTTCTTTTGTGGCCGCAGTATTCGGCGGAATCGGCAGTTTGCACGGGGCCGTCATCGGTGGATTTTTACTTGGGCTTGGCGAGTATTATCTGATCGGCTATGGGGCTTCAACTTACAAAGATGCGCTTTCGTTTCTTATCCTGATTCTTGTTTTACTCTACAAACCAACCGGGCTTTTCGGCAGTACCCAAAAAGAAAAAATCTGAATGAAAAAATATGCTATATTTTTTATTTTAGTGGTTGGCTTGGGAGTGGTTCTTAACTTCTTTCTGAATTCTTATATTCAGGCCATTTTTATCAGCTTTATCATCAATGCAATTATGGCCCTGAGTCTGAATTTTATCACGGGCTTGGCTGATCAGTTTTCATTGGGTCATGCCGGACTGATGGCCATCGGCGCCTACACGTCCGCACTTCTCAACAAAGAATTTTTCAATGCTAACTGGGCTTTGATTCCGGTTGGCGTACTTGCGGGCGCATTGATTGCAGCACTGGCCGGCTATTTGATATCTCTCCCATCGTTCCGACTTAAGGGCGACTACCTTGCAATCGTCACGTTGGGCATGGCCGAAATTGTACGGGTTGTGCTACTCAATTGGAATTATGTCGGGGGCCCGCGGGGCTACGGCGGCATTACAAAGTTTCCGGAATTTTATTACGCATATGCATTCGCCGCTCTTTTGCTGACAGTTACTTTCTTAACGATGTACCGGTTGAAGTTCTCATGGTTCGGTCGAAATTTATGGGCCATCAATGAAGACGACATTGCAGCGGAAGTAATGGGGCTGAACGTTGCAAAAACCAAACGACGGGCATTCGTGATTTCAAGTTTTTTTGCCGGGCTTGGCGGCGGTTTTTATGCCCACCACCTCGGTTATATAAGCCCGGGGTCTTTCGGTTTTATTATTTCGGTGCAAATTCTGATTGTTGCGGTTCTCGGCGGACTTGGCTCCCTGAGTGGATCAGTTTTAGCGGCGCTGATTTTAACTTTTCTGCCTGAAGCTCTACGCAGCGTTCAAACCGGCTCGGTCGATTTACGAATGATAATTTACCCGATCTTACTTATCGTCATGATGATCATGAGGCCGCAAGGTCTTTTCGGTCGCTCTGAAATAAGTTTTGATAAACTTCTGAAGAGGTTCAGCAAATGAGCGCTCTTCTCACCATTAATAATTTATCAATAAGTTTTGGCGGTTTAAAAGCTGTTGATAACGTTGATTTTGAAATTAAAAAATCCGAACTGCTGGGTCTGATCGGTCCGAACGGGGCCGGCAAAACAACTGTCTTTAATATCATCTCAGGTTTTTACTCAGCGGACGCCGGTAGCATAAAATTCGAGGACCAGGAAATAACACAGGCAAAGGCGGCCGAAGTTAATCATTTCGGATTAGCGCGTACTTTTCAGAATATTCGACTCTTCAAAAATTTGACGGTGCTTGAAAATGTGCTCATGGCACTTCAACAGCGAAATCATAATGGCAGCTTCCAGGACTGGTACAATTCACTTTTTAATACAGCAGCCAATAAAAGCCTTGCCCTAGGCCTAGAAAATGAAGCCATGGCTCTGCTTGAAATTTTTGAACTCGATAAATATGCACAGGAAATTTCTTCAGCACTTCCCTACGGGGCGCAACGCAAGCTTGAAATCGTCAGAGCTCTCGGCACGAAGCCCAAACTTTTAATGCTGGATGAACCGGCCGCCGGAATGAACCATCAGGAAACCGCAGAATTGAATCAGCTCATTCGATTCATTAAAGAAAAATTCAATCTAACTGTTTTGCTCATCGAACACGATATGAAACTGGTAATGAATATTTGCGATCGAATTGTCGTACTTAATCGCGGCAAGAAAATTGCCGATGGGGCACCAAGCGAGATTAAATGCTCTAACGAGGTAATCGAAGCCTACCTGGGAAAACGCAAATGAAGCCAACGTCTGTAGAAGTCCGAAACCTGCATGTTAGCTACGGTTTGATTAAGGCCGTTAAGGGTATTTCGTTTACATTTAAAGCGGGCGAAATCACGTCGTTGATCGGCTCGAACGGCGCGGGTAAAACCACAACACTTAAAGCGCTCTGCGGGCTGCTGCCGCATTCAGGAGAAATTTTACTTGGCGCTACAGACATTGCACCACTCAATGCCCCTGACAGATTAAAAAATAAAATTGCACTTTGTCCTGAAGGCCGCGGAGTTTTTCCGAATTTGACTGTTACTGAAAATCTGCTGTTGGGCGCCTATCTTGAAAAATCAAAATCCAGAATTTCGGCCTTAATAGACCAGCAGTTCGCGATGTTCAGTCGGCTGAGTGAGAGGAAGAATCAGCTTGGCGGTACGCTTTCTGGCGGCGAACAGCAGATGCTGGCCATCGCACGTGCCCTGATGTCTGAACCTGATTTTTTGTTGCTTGATGAGCCTTCACTGGGCCTGGCGCCGATAATTATTGAACAGATTTTTCAGAAATTCATCGACCTAAAAAACTCAGGGCTTGGGCTGCTTATCGTAGAACAGAATGCCAATCTGGCATTGGAAATTTCCGAAAAGGCTTATGTACTTGAGACCGGTTGCATTACCCTGCAAGGCAGCGGGGCGGCTTTACTGCATGATCCGCGGGTTAGAGAAGCCTACCTCTGCTAATAGAACGTGCCTGAGGCTTATCGCTCTCAGTTGGTTTTCAACAAAACTTCGGGCTGGAAAAAATTTTGTATTCCGGTGTGCTTATTGTTAATCGTTTGAACAGGAGAATTTTAATATGAAAAAAATTGTAATTATTCTGTTCGCTATTTCGACCGCAGCTACCGGGGCCTTTGCAACAACCGAATGTACCAAAGAAGATTCGGCTAAATGGATGGACAAGGTTAAATTTCAAAACGACCTAAAAGCTGAAGGTTATACAATCAAAGTTTTTAAAATTACCAAAGGCAATTGCTATGAAATCTATGGAAAAAACAAAGAAGGCAAAAGCGTTGAAATTTACTTCAATCCGATTACCGGCGAAAAAGTTAAATCTAACGTAAAATAATGCCGACTTCTTCCGGACAGATTGTCTGGACCCTGAAAATCCGCCTTTTACACTGGTTGATGGCCGCCTTCGTACTGCTTAATCTTTTTCTGTATAATGAAAGCGGCGACATTCATAACTGGCTGGGTTATGGATCTCTGGCAATCATTTTTTTCAGAACGCTGCTTGGAATGACTTCAAATGGTTTTGATGGGTTCAGAAAGTTTCCGCTTCAACCGGCCGAACTTTTTTATTTTTTTCGAAATTTATTCAATCGTAAGCGAAAAGACTATACCGGTCATAATCCGGCGGCAGCCTATGCTTATGTTATCTTCTGGCTGCTGGTTATCGGACTAGGAGTTACCGGGATTCTCCTTGTGCATATTGAGGAGTATTTCGGTTCACAGCCGCTCGAAGAAATTCATGAGGTTTTCGCAAATTCCGTAATTGTTTTTCTGGTTGTTCATTTTATAGGAATGGCTCTTGATGCTGTTCTTCACAGGAGAAAATCCTGGATGAGTATGATTACCGGAAAAAAATAATGCCCAACCTCGGCTAAAAACCGATTTTTCGTTTTAACACTGACCAGGCCGATTCACTGTCATCAATCTTCTGAAGCGGAAAGCGGGCAAACGTTTTATCAATTCCCACAGCTTTATCGTAGTGATTTGCACTTTCACCGCTATTTTTCAGGTTTGCCTCGAGCAATGCCATAACATAATGATATTCCGCAAGGCCCACCGAGAGTGCATTTATAGTTGAAATTTCACTTTTTACTTTCTTTAAGTCCAGAATGTTGCCCTTATGAAATGCCCCGTGCAGCTTGATCCAAAGAAAATAAAAATGAACCTTTTCGTCATAGGCTGTGGCCGAAGAAATACTATTAATAATTCCGAGCGCATCGAAATACTGTTTCTGTAATATCAGCTGCTTTGCGTTGGCAAATTTCCCGGAAATCAGATTCCCCTGCTGGGCTGCTCGCACTTTGTTTTCAACAAGCACTCCGATAAGCACCATAAAATGTATCAGTCTTGTTTCATCTTCAGCCGAAACATTAATCATACTGATCAGATCATAAAAAGTTACTTTTTTCTTGGCCGACTTCCTAAGAATTTCGAAAAAATTATTAACTAGAAAGAATTTTTTCAATTCTGGGACCATTGAGTCTGGAGTGCTAATTATGAAGTTCATTCGCGAATAGAAACTCCGGTAATTTTCAAGCCATTCTGGCTTGTATATTTCAAAAACCCATTGATGTAAGGCTTCAAAGTATTCTTTGCTATGAATAACAATTTTTTCAGAACTCTCACCGTGAAAGTGAAAGTTAACCCGCAGGTCAATATCATTCATGTACTTGTTAAGGCGGGTTCGTGCCTGCTTAATCAGTGCGTTGATCAGTTGATTTTCGGTTATGTGATTGTTTTCAACTAAATACTGGCCAAGTTTTTTACCATTGGTTTTAGTTATGATTTCCTGCATTTCAAATTTTGAAATTATTTCATCTTTTACTATAATATGCCCCAGCAGATTTTCATGGTCAGGATAGTCGATTCTGACGATATCGCCGCAGATAAATTCGATTCCACTCAGATCGTTGTTCTTATTCACGACTATCAGATTTCCGGAAAATTTATATCGAATGATGACACAGAAAATAAATACCAACTCGTAGCTGTTGATAACCTGAATACTCTCCAGAATCTTGATTCGACGCCGGCTTGTTAACCTCGGGCTGAGTAAGTCCATTAGTAGAATATTTTTGGAGTCTGTTGACTGTTTCAAATTGAAGCCTCTGGTTATAGTAGCGCTTTATTAAATTGGCATAATAGCCCTTCGGTTTTTAAGTGAAGATTTCTGGTCTATAGTCTATAGGCGGCCGTTGCCAGCTTCACCGTTTTTAACTATATTCATATATCAGAGGATACAGTTCCATGAGCCGATGCCATGTAAAAGTCATTAAAGACAAACGCGCTATTGAGTTTAGAATTTCCGGCTGTATTGACGATACGCTCTCCCATTTTTTAAATTTGTTTTCCGACGTTTCCGACCTTTATATCAATCTTGACGAAGTAACCGCGATAAATTCATTCGGAATCAGGGAGTGGATCAAATTGATGAAAATGCTTAAAGATGCCAAAATTCAACTGACACATTGTCCGAAAATATTTATTGATCAGATCAATATGGTGAGCGGTATGTTAACCGAAAATTCACAAATTTTGTCTTTCTATGTTCCTTATTTTTCCGAGAAAAAAAATGCCGAGAAAAAAATACTTTTTGAAAAAAATATCCATTTTTCTGATAAATTTATTAACTATAACTCCACGATTGTGGGAAATGACGGCTACAGTTACGATCTTGATGTCATTGCAGACAGGTATTTTAAGTTCATTACTGGCGAAAAAACCGGATCAGTCTGAACTTCTATCCCTTCAAAACGAAGCGCTACCTCACGAAGCAGACTTTCCGCTTGGTGGCTAACTCGATTTTATTAACGAGGATAACCGGCTTCACGCCTCCGGTCAGAGCCATCGCAACATAACGATCCAGCCGATTCAGGTTTCGTTCCTGATTGGCAGACGTCACGATAAAAAGCGTATCCACATTCGTAGCCAATATATATTATTCTATCGCCGGGGGATTAGGTACGGCGTACCTAATCCCCGGGTTTTTGGCCCGAGGATTTTTACGACACTTTTACTTTACTGCTATGGAGATTTTAGGAACTGATTATCTCTTCATTTGGATAACTTCGCTCAGTAACTCGTCCGATGTAGATACCGTTTTGGCATTCGCCTGGAAGGCACGCTGATTAGTAATCATCGCTACGAATTCCGAAGCGATATCCACTGTTGATCGCTCAAGGGATTTGGCCATGATTGATCCGCGGCCGGCCATACGTGCCGCGCCTAATGAAGGCTCGCCTGAGTTACGTGATTGTTTGAAGATGTTTCCACCTTGCTTGAACAACGCTTCCGGATTTTCAAATTTAGCCAGCAGAACCTGCGCTAAATCCAGAACCTGACCATTAGAATAAGCCGCGGTCAGAACGCCTTCGTCATTGAACGATAAGCTTGTTACTGTTCCTGCAGAGTAACCATCCTGATTCCATTTCATTACATCAGAATCTTTACCGTATTGCTTAGTACCTTCGCCCTTACCACCGGTCAAAATCGGGTCACCGAAGCTTAGCGCAATCTGCTGATCTTGCTTAGCACCGTTTTTGAAATTGAAATTCTGTGAAAGCACTTCCTGTGAGTTGAGTTTACCGTCTTCGGTAAATTGAACTTTACCTTCTGTAACCTGCGCCAGTTCGCCGTTAACTGGGTCGCTGCCTTCAACTTCTTTACCGTCGATCAGTCCACGGTAAGTCCAAGTGCGCTCTGGCCCCTTGTTGAAAAACAAGCTCATCATATGTTTGTTACCCTGAGAATCGTAAATCTCAACCGCTGTTGCGTAGTCTGAAGTTTTGTACGGATCTTTTGCGTCGAATATTTTTGAATTTTCGATCACGCGGGAATCTAAGTTCAATTCTAAATTAACGCTCTTGGTGCCGGACGCATTCACTAAGGCCTTCGGGTACTTAATATCGCCGACGCGGGTTTCGATTTTTCCTTTTTCGTCAGCCATGTAACCCTGAATTTTTGCACCGCTATTTGTGGTTAAATTTCCATTGCGGTCGAAGATGAATGATCCATCACGAGTGTAGCCAACGCCTTCAGCGCCTTTTACCTGAAAGTAACCGTCTCCGCTGATTGCTAAATCTGTTCCGCGATCCGTGTTATCTAGATTACCCTGTAACAATACCGGATTCACTGCACCGATTTTTACACCGCGGCCAAGCTGATTTCCGCCGTCGATACCTTTTAAATCGCGTGCCATAATGTCGTGAAATTCTGCGCGGGAGGCTTTAAATCCTGTGGTGTTGGAATTGGCGATGTTATCTGCGACGACGCCGAGGCCCTCGCCCATTGCCTTTAAACCCGATACGCCTGTGTACATTGATGATAGAATACCCATTATGACCTCCATGTCATGTTTTGAAGCCAGTCTGTCGTTGACTGTCTTCTATGAAGGGCCCCCTCTACGAGGACCAGCCCTAATTTATTTACTTACTTAACTAAACTTTTTAAAAACCTTTAAAACTAATTACATTACAATTGTGCTGTCGATGTTCGTGAACACATTTTCTTTTAATGCATTCTTGTCCATCACCGTCACAACCGTATTATTCTTAACACTCACGATCAGCGCCGAATTCTCCATCAATACCAATGTGTCCTTCGAACCTTTCGCTGCGGCTTTCTGAACCGCTTCACCCAATCTCGTCATATCCTGCGGCGAATAACTGATTCCGCGGGACTGCATTCTCTCGATCGCGTGATTCGAAAACTTCAGTTGAGGTGCTTCTGACTTCGTGATGGCTGTCTTCGGTGCCGCCACTTCATTCGTCTTCAGAGCCTCGCCCAGAGCTTCTTTAAAAGAGACCTGACCTTCACCCTCGGATTTTTTTATATCCGCAGGTTTGGTCGGAATCAGATTCTGTATCCGGTCAAGTCCGTTCACGAGTGAAGGGTTAACCGTTTTCATCTTATCCATTACTTCATCTCCTTCTGCAGCTTTGCCATCAATTCTCGTGACATCGCCATATCAGTCAATGCATTTCCCGTTGGTGCCTTGGGAACTGTAGATAAAGTAACTTCCTCTTGCTTACTCTCATTGTGCGCTGCCTCATCTGTGTTTTTCAAGTCAAGGCCAGTAACATTTTTTACATTCTGGTCGTTCTGCTTAATACCTGGGTCGGTAATCTGACGAACGTCTTTCATTTTGATGGTCTGACTTCCGACCTGCAAGACGGGACCTTCAGCTGAAAAACTCAATCCGGAAATGATTCCCTGAAATTCGGTCTTTACAGGAATTTTTTTACCGTTGTTGTTTTTCGCTTCAACCTGAAAGAAAAATTCTCCGGCCGCTTGATCAACTCCAGCTTCATTCTTACCGTTCCACGATATTTTATTTGCGCCGGTTTTCAGATTCGTCAATTTGTATTCGCGAACCAGATCACCCTTTGCTGACATGAGTTTAACACTTGCTTCGCCTGCGTCCTGCGGAAGATCAAAGTTAAAATCGTGCGCTTTATCATACTGCGTGCGAACAACCCGCGATGAATCACCTGCCACTGTTTTACCAATAAGGTTCAGTGCCTGAAAATTCTCGGGCTGAGAATTGCGGCTTTCTATCTTGGTCAGTGTGGTATTCATGTTAGTCATTTGCTCTAAGCCTGAAAACTGCGCCAGCTGTGCAGCCATTTCATGATTCTTCAACGGATTCATCGGATCCTGATTTTTCATCTGTGCTATCATCAGTCTAAAAAAAGCATCCTTATCCATTTTTGAATTACCATGGCCGCGCACTTGTTTCGACGGATCAACCCAGTCTTTGTCGGCAGCCTTATTCAGTACCTGCGACAAATCCTCGGTTCCGAGCTTTTGTTTTTCATCCGGCGTCAGATTAAAGCCATCCGTCTTACTGACTTCCGCTTTTACCGGACGCTCCGTGTATGTTTTTGTTCCTAAACGCGCTCCCATTGTAGACATATGAACTCCTTATTTTCTTAAGCCACGCGATTTATCGTAGCACCTTTTGTTCCACCGTAGGTTCTCATGTTATTAACAGCCGATGCTGTACTAACCGAAGCCTCTCGTTGCGAAACTGCAGGACGAATGCGGGAATCAGCGTGCGAAGGCCTTTTGTCGGATTGACTGTTCAGGTTGCCCTGAAATTCTCTCCACTGTTCGCGTGCCTGATCCTGCGATCCTCGTTGATTTAAGTTTGACTGAAACTGCGTGTTGTTGTCAGCATTTGTTGCATCCACAGTAATAACTTTAACATGTTCTAAACTTAAGCGATGAGCAGCCAGACCCGACTTCAGTTCAGTTAGGCTCTCTTCGACAAGTTTCTTAATGTCTTTGTTCTGTGTTTGCATTTCAATATTCAGCTTTCCATCCTGAAAAATAACTTTCAGTTGCAGTTCGCCTAAGCCTTCCGGAGTCATCTTGACTGTCACTTCGCCGCCGCCTTTTGTAACAAGGTACTGAGCCTTGTTCATAATTTCGCCTATGTTGGCCTCGCGGTGCTCTTCAAGTTTCGCCGTTAATGATTCGTTCTGTGCTGCCGGTGCCAGGCCCAAATGCGATTTAAAATCGCTATGAGTCTGTCCTGCTGCAAGATTTGTAGGAATTGCATCCAGTTGATCAGGCTTTGCTTCTCTTAGCCCTGATCCTTCCTGCTGGGAATCTCCGCGGCTTTCGCCGGCTGAGCTCTGTGCGGAAGACTGATTGACGGTTTTTACCTGCTCATTCTGAAGCCGACTGAGAATGCTCTGCTCAAAAGTCTGAGATTTTTCAGACGCTGGATTTTTATCCGCATCGAAAGCTTTCATCTTTTGCAGCAACTCATCACTCGTCTGCTTCATTGCTTCATCGGGGCTGAACCCGACGGCCGCGCTAAGTTCAGCTTCAACATTTACCGTTTCAGCTTTACTGTTCACAACGGTCGGCACCTGAGTTTCGGGTTGATCCTGCTTCAGCAATGGCAATTGCAACACGCCTTGCGGTAACTCTAAGGCCATTGGCTGAACTGTTTGCGCCACCATTGTTGGGGCTTCTGCTGTCGCAACCTTTGGTTCTGCAATCAGATTCTGAATCAGACCCGATTGCATTTGGCTTGCAGCATTCACTTCAGTTTCGACGGCGGTTTTTAATTTTTCTGGGATGATGATTTCGATCTCTGCCGGATTTTCTATCTTAGAATCCGGGATTTCAACTTTACTCTCCGTAGAGGCCATAACGTTTGAAACCATCTTATCTTCATCTTCAGTCACTTTCTTTTTAATTCCCCCAAGTGACTTCCGATCTTTTTTATCGGCTCTTAATTCGTCTGATTTCTGGAGTGCTTCTTTTTTTTCCGGAGCGTCCGACTTTTTTTCGGCTTTATCCAGTTTTTTTTCAAGAGCTTTATCAAATTCCTTCTTGTATTCGCTCTTTGAAGTACCCTTTAAATCCTTGTTGTTCACAAGTTTCGAATCCGGAGCCTCTCCCTTTAGCGGGGGGCTGACACCGAACATTTTATCTAACATTTCCCTCCTTGGTCATGTGTTGACTAACTACTTACCTGCAGGCGTTCTATACCCTGTATAGCGTTCTGCAAAAATCTGGGCCTTTTCAGCCTTTATTAAATTTAATATGTCTGCTGCACTTTTCTTTTTCATCCGTCCGAGAATTTCGATTACCAAATCTTCATCGAGCGATTCAAAAATCTTGGCCGCCTGCACGGGTTTCATGTTTGTGTACATCTGCACCAGGGTTTCAACTTTGCCATCGTCAGCTTTTATTTTTTCTTCCAGCGCTTTTGAAATCTGCAAACGGGTGGCTTCAAGTTTGGTCAGTTTTTCGGTGATTTCGACTTTTTGTTTTTCAATCTGCTCAGCCAGCTTATTCAGATCGCTCTCGCGTTGATCCAGCTGCTTTTTTCTTTCAGCCAGTTTGAACATGTATTCGGCATCTTCAAGCTTTTTACCTTCAACCGAAAGTATTTTATTGTCGGCATTAATCACTGGTGCTGCAACTGCCGGTTTAGCTTCTGGTTTTTTTTCTTCGGCTTGGGCCGTGCCCATGCTGATCTCAATTTTTTTCAGATAGTTTTCTATGGCTTCGGCATTTTCCAGAAACAGCAGGCCACCTGCAGCCAATAAAATGAAGCTCATCAATGGCTTTACCGGAAAAGAAGATTTTCTGGCTTTTTTAACGGGCGCAGCCGCCGGATTGCCTTTTTGCAATCGGACATTAAAAGCAGGCGCGCTTGCGGACTGCTTTACTTTTTTGAAATGCTTGTCATATCCCGTCTTCATTGCTTCCCTTCAGCAGACTTTCAGTTCTCGAATATCTTAATACAGATATTTCATCCAACTCGGCTTGTTCAACTTTGGCGGCATTTTCCATGTAGGCCCGCTTTTGTTTTTCTTCAAGCTTCTCTATTATCTTAACCTCAGAAACGCGTTGCCGCAAAATTTCGCGACGAGCCTCGACCAATTTTTCAAAATCCAGTAGACGTAGGTTCTGGTTTTTAATCCTAAGGTCTTGGCCGGAAACAAAGTTATTTATTTGCGCCACAGAATTAACCCAATCGGTACTTCCCTGTATCATAGCCGCCCGCTCATCAAGCGAGCGGGTTTTAACTGAAATCATTTCATTTAAACGTGCGATTTCCGCATCCAGCACCGCTTTGGCTTCAGCAAATTCTTTAATGGCAATGTCGGCGGCAATCTGTCGCTGTATTAAAACTTTTGAAAGAGTGAATTTAAATTTTTTCATCTAACTTTCTTTTGGGCTTCAGGCGCTGAGCAGTATTTGCGAAAGGGCTCTGATACATTGATTCATGTTCGAATGGTCGTCTGTTTTCTGTCTGAGAAATTCATTTATCGGCTCAATCAGCTTAATTGCACGGTCGATTTTAGGATTGGCTCCGGCCTTATAAGCACCCACATTAATCAGATCTTCGGCGTCATTATACGTGGCGATAATTTCGCGTAACTTTTGCGCCATCCGCAGATGCTCAGGGCTGGCCACCGCTTTCATCACCCGGCTTGCACTCTGAAGTATATCAATTGCCGGATAATGGCCTTTGTGGGCCATTGAACGAGTCAAAACAATATGGCCATCAACAATCGATCTGACCGCATCACCGATCGGGTCGTTCATGTCATCACTTTCAACCAGTGTTGTATAAAAACCGGTAATAGAGCCGCCGTTTTCAAAATTTCCTGCGCGCTCAAGCAGTTTCGGCAAAGTTGAAAACACAGAAGGCGTATAGCCTTTGGTGCTTGGCGGTTCGCCGATACTCAGGCCGATTTCCCGCATGGCCATCGCAAAGCGGGTAACTGAATCCATAACCAGTAAAACTTTTTTTCCGCTATGCGCAAAATACTCAGCGATTGCAGTTGCCACAAAGGCCCCGCGCATTCTCAGTAATGGGCTTTGATCGCTCGTCACACAGACCACAACGGTTTTTTTCATGCCTTCGGGGCCAAGTTCATTCTCAATAAATTCCCGTACTTCCCGTCCGCGTTCACCGATCAGTGCAATCACATTCACATCCGCTTCGGTCTGGGTGGCCATCATACCCATCAGTACGGATTTTCCGACGCCTGATCCGGCAAGTATGGCAATACGCTGGCCTCTGCCCGTGGTGATTGCGGCATTGATCGCCCTAACGCCCACATCGAGCGCTTCACGAATCGGAACCCGGCTAAGCGGGTTGACGATTTCACGATACATTGAAATCTCATTCGATATTTCGATGTCGGGCCCGTCATCAAGAGGCTGGCCCAAACCATCGACAACACGCCCAAGCAGCTCTTCACTTACGCGCACGGTTGCAATCGGTTTACTGAGTGTAATTTTTGAACCCATTGAAATTCCACGCATGCCGGCCAAACTCATCATCAATACCTGACGGTCTTTAAAACCGACAACTTCGGCCAGGATCGGCTTTACGGCTACTGCGGTTTGAATTTCGCAGATACTGCCGACGCTTACCCCGGGAATAAATCCCTTGATAATCAAACCGGTAACTTCGGTCACTTTCCCGCTGTCTTTGGTCAGATGAATCTGGTTTAGAATATTCTGATATTTTTCAAACTCGATCATACTGGCCCGATAGGCGATTTCACCTTAGGAATGGCCTGTTTGAACTCCGTCCAGAGCTTGTTGATGCGCTCTTCGATCCGCGCATCGATGACCCCGTAGTTTGTTTCCACAATACAACTGCCGACTGAAACCATTTCTGAGCCCACAAACTTAACCTTTTTCAGAAATTCGTTTTCTCGTTTTTCGGTCTGTTTTATTTTTTCCAGAAATTCAAGCTGTTCATTCGAAACCAACACGTTGACGTGTTCGTCGGCCTGAGCTTCTTCGATGGATTTTTTGATGATTTTCAGAACAACTTCCTGATTTTCATTAACATGATCAAACGCCAGTTTAGAAGCAATCTGATAAATCATCGTGATCATATGGGCTTCATTCTGATGAATCATTTCTTCTTTGATCTGATTAAGACTTGCCAGCAACATGTCGATTTCCTGCGACTTAAGATTCAGTTCATCCGACTTATCTTCGATGGCTTTTTTACTGCCCTCAAGAAAACCCAGGTCATAAGCCTTTTGGTAGGCGTCCTGCTGCAGTAAAGAAATTTTATCAAGAACTTTTTCTTCAATTTTCTGCTCTTCACTGAGACGTTCTATTTCTTCTACGCCGGTTGTGGTTCTGAGAACATCACTCATGATGAAATCAGAACCCGCTTCTTTTTTCTTCAGGTATTCAATTGCCGAACCCGGTGTGCCGAAGTCGAACTGTTTAGGTGTATAATTCAGCACCGTCACATCTGCGTGTTCAACATTGGACTTATCCTGTTTGACTATACTAGACCATCGCATCTTCACTACCGCCACGTGCTATGATAATTTTTCCTTCGCCTTCAAGACGTCTTGCTACATTGACAATCTCCTGCTGTGCGGTCTCAACATCCGACAGACGCGCAGGGCCCATATTCGACAGATCTTCCCGCAGCATTTCTGCAGCACGAGTCGAAATGTTCTTAAATATCTTATTGCGGATGTCATCGTTGGCCGTTTTAAGTGCCAGTAACAGTCGATCATTCGGAACTTCTTTAAGAAGAACCTGAATTCCGCGATCATCAATTTTGGCAATATCTTCGAAGACAAACATCAGCTTGCGGATTTCTTCCGCCAGCAACGGATCTTTTTCCTCAAGTCTTGACATAATCGACTGCTCAGAATTTTTATCCATGACGTTGAGCATTTCAGCAACCGGCTGAACACCGCCGAGCGAGGCCTGTTCAATCGTATGAGAATTCGAAAGCTGATTCTTCAGCACTTTGTCTATTTCAGAAATCAATTCAGGATCGACGTTATCCAGGTTTGCCATACGCAGCACCACTTCGGCCTGCAGGCTTTCAGGCAGTCTTCGCAGAACCTCGCCCTTTTTTTCAGGGTCAAGATGGGCCAGAATAACCGCTACAGTTTGCGGATGTTCATTCACCAGAAAGGTTGAAAGCGATTTGGCATCGACCATTTCAAGCGATTCAAGCGAGCGGGCCGAATTCGTTCCGAT
>JANOJH010000254.1:0-3527 GCA_031408135.1 Bdellovibrio sp.
TATCGGTTATCCGCAGTTTCTCGAACGCGCAGTCGAAACCCAGAAAGATAAGGCCCTGGGCCAAGTATCACTATTTGACATGAGCTCCGTTGATGAAACAAAAGTTGTGCTGGTTAAAACCCCGCAATGGACGCGCATTCAGTCTTTGTCGAATGAAAAAGAAGTTTTAGGTTTTTACCTGAGCGACCACCCGTTAAAAGGTTTTGAAAACTTTTCGAAAGTCTGGTCGTCAGCAATGGTTATGGATTTACCGGAGTACTTTGCAAAACATAATATTTTAAACAAAGATAAACCTCAGGTAAAACCGAAATGGGGCGAACCCCGTAATAAAACCCGCGTTGTGATTGCCGGCCTGATTTCAGAATACAAAGAATTGATTACCAAAAAAGGCACACGAATGGCGTTCGGACGGGTTGAAGACCTCACCGGCTCGGTCGAACTTGTTATTTTTCCGGATACGTTTGCCAAGTACGCGCATCTGCTCAAAGAAGAAAAGCCATTGCTGGTGGGTGGCGGCCTTGAAGTTACTGAAGGAAATCCTAAAATCATCGTCGACAGTTTTGCACTTTTTGACGAAGTGCTCAGAAAAACCAAAAAAATATCACTGCATCTGGATAAAATAAATCTTGAGGATTTTGAAAAGCTCGATCAGATTCTGGCTTCTAATAAAGGCGACACAGACGTTCGTCTGGTTATAAGCATTGATGGCGAGCTGGTTGAGGTTTTTCCTGAGCAGCCAAAGCAAATTCAGATTTCAGATGAGTTTTTCGAGGGAATTCACCAGCTCTTTGGTCGTACAGACTTTATTGAAGTTAATAATTAGGGTATCCTTTTTCAGAGGTATACGATGGAAAAACAGGCCGCAGTTTTAACGCTTTTATTTTTAACTTCGTGTACATTGGTTCAGCGCAGAGATATTCCGGTCGCCAAACCGCCACCGGCGGTTGAAACGGCGCCTGCCCCGATTGCTGAAACCAAAACCCCGGTGATCCGGAAATTGATTTCAGATCAGGAACTCAGAAAAAATAATGACGACAAAGAATTAAAAAAGCGGGTCGTTGTATTACCGTTTATTGATAAAAAGTCCTTACGTGATCCTCTAATTCTGAAAAACGCGCGGGATGCTTTTATGGATCACCTGAATTCAACCGGAGAACTGATCGCGATTGATTCCGGTGTGCTGAAGCTCGATTTATCCAGATATATCAAAGACAACATGTATGATCTAAAAACGATCGCGAAAGATGCCCAGAGTGCAGGAATCAGCTCGATTCTCGAAGGCCGGATAATCGATATGCGCTTCAAAGATGAAGGGATTACCGCAGTAGATAACTCCAGCTCGCAGAAAACCCGCGACGTGGCTTTTGAAGTGGTTGTGCAGGCACGAATGCTGAACATCCGTTCTGAGCAGGAGTTATTCAACACAGTTAAAACCGTAATGATTCTCGAAGAAAATTCGCGGATGCCGGAAAATATAACGTCAGAAAACTTTTTTAATAAAAATGCCGAATTGAGTGAACTCTTGATCAAAGACGCTTTTCTTGATTTTCGGGAGAAACTACTGGATTCGCTTAAATTCATCACCTGGGAAGGACGGATCGCGGCCCTGCACGGCGACCGAATTTACCTGAATGTCGGGCAGATTTCCGGCGTGCGGGTCGGCGATATTCTGAAAGTCGTTGAAGACGGTAATGAAATTTACGATACCGAATTGGGTTATCACGTCGGAAAAGTCGGCGGCAAAGCCAAAGGCACTCTCGAAATCGTAGGATTCTTTGGACAAGACGGAGCCGTTAGTGTAATTCATTCTGGTGCAGGATTTAAAGAAAACGACCGCATCGAAATCTATCAGTAGCCTATTTGAAGCGGCCTATTTAGGAAGCTTTGATTTCAAAAAATCGGTCGGATTGCAGGACGACCTGCTAAAACTTGCGCTCCAAACAAACTGTAATTTTGTAGTCGGGCTGGAACACCCGGCAGTACTTACGCTCGGCCATCGTGCTGAATTCGCGCACGAAGTTCTGAGCCTCAGCAGCCTGCCGATTGAAAGAGTATCGCGCGGCGGGCTGGCTACCGTGCATAGCGAAGGCCAGTTGGTTATTTACCCGGTACTTAATTTGCGTGAACTGAATCTTGGCGTGCGCGACTACGTCTGCATGCTGTTAAAAACCACGAATGAACTTCTGCATTCCCTTGGTGTTGACTCTTTTATTGATGAAAATGCGGTGGGAGTTTTTACTAAAACTGGGAAAATTGCTTTTTGCGGTGTGCAGGTTAAAAACGGTGTCTCACAGCACGGAATCAGTCTGAACATACGCAATGAACTAGCACTGTTTAAATCGATCAGATCCTGTGGCGTCAGTGAGCCCACTTTTGATCGGTTATGTGAATATGATGTGAATATGACTTTACAGGAAGTTTTCAGCCGGTGGCTGGAAATATTCAAATCCCATCCCATTTTTAATTGCTAACTGCTAGTTGCACTACTTTTGCGCCACTTTAAATTCAACTTATCTGTTGGCGTCTAAATTCTTCGTCAGAATTTTGATCTGAGCAACGTCTGACCACTCTGAAAAGAGCCCGTTTTTTTGTTCACGAACCCGCCAAAAATATTTATCTGCCTGAAAAACAGATTTTAACAGCAGTTTATTGTCGCGGACATTATACGATTTCTGGTTTTCGGTGAAGGCACTATTGGTTGCCATTTCAACTTTGTAAAAGCTGTCGGGTTTAACTTCAGCCACCCACTTAAGCCAGACAAAACGGCCTTCGCCCTTCTGGAAAAAAATATTTAAGCTCTTTTGCGCCTCTGTAATAATCGGCTTCAGCAGATACAAAGTGGCTTTGTAACTGATTTTAGTGGCGTTGAATTCAGAGCTGATTTTGCGGCCGCTTTTATCAAAGGCCTCAACATTGACATCGTATTCGCCACAGGCCGGAACTGTAATTGTGCCTGCCGGTTTCCGCGTCTGCGTCTTTGCAACTTCATTTGCCTTCTTTTTATCGATGACTTTAACTTTATATTCACTTGCCAGCGGCACGGGTTGCCAATCGACTTCAAAATCTTTTTTGCTTCCTGCGTCTTCGGTTTTCAGAACATTGCAACGGTCTGAAAGAGTATGGCCTTTACTTTGACCGTCAAAACTGAATTCCGAGAGCAGGGGCTCTGAATATTTGCCTTTGGTAAATTTATTTTCGGCCCTGACTCTTACATAAACGGTAGTTTGAGCAAGGCCGGTGAAACGTGCAGCGGGTTTCTTCACGACCTGAACCACTGGCTTGGCAAAATCTGCGGTTTCGCTGACTTCAACCTGATACTGGTTGGATTTTTCGATCGGCTTCCAGTTCAGATTCAGCGCCAGTTCGTCCTGACTCAGAACTTCAAAGCCTTTTGATTTTACGATCGGCACCGCCAGATTTTCGCGGGTTAAGACAATCTTGGTTGTTTCAGAAAAACGACTTTTTACAAATTTATTTTCAGACCTGACCCTGAAATAAAGTATTTCCTGAGTTAGATTTGTAAACTG
>JANOJH010000304.1:0-14806 GCA_031408135.1 Bdellovibrio sp.
TAAGAATTTCACTTTCAGCGAAATCTATTAAGGCTTCCGCGTTTTCATACTCGGAACCATAGGCCTTTTCGATCAAACTTGAAGACGTGTTGATGAGTCTTCGTAGAAGCGACTTTTCATGTATGATTCGAGCATGGGAATCGATATTAGCGGCCGAAACCACCTTATCAAGCAAGGAAAGTAAGTAATCAGGGCCGCCTATGAGATCCAGCTCATTCCGGGTCTGTAATGAATTTGAAACAGTTACGATATCAATAGGCTGAGCTTTTTGATGAAGCTCAGAGATGACCTTATAAATAATCTGATGCGAGGGTTTGTAAAAGTCAGCGGCGCCGATGAGGTCGGAAACCTGATCATAGGCCTCACGCTCAAGCATGAGACCACCCAGAACTGAAAACTCGGCCTCAACATTTTGTGGAGGAAGTTTTTGACTCATCTAAACCCCTTAGATTGATCAGTGGTGACAAAAAAAAGAGGACTCTTTTTCGGAGCCCTCAAATTATGAAATTAGTTATATTATTGAGTTAAAGTCGTTGTCGGAGCAACAACTGATTCAACAGTAAGGGCGTGAGCACCCTTCTTTGGCTTCAATTTGTAATTGTCGATTTTCTTTTTAAGAGTGTTACGGTTGATACCCAACATTAAAGCGGTTTTAACTTGGTTTCCATTATAAGCCTTAAGAGCAAGTTCAATGAGTGGCTTTTCAACTTGTTCTAAAACGATATTATAAAGTCCGTTCAACTCTACCTGAGCTTCTTTTTGTTGTTGGAAAAGCACTTCAAGTTTGCTCTTTACCAATTTTTCAAGGCTTACTTGCTGTAGGTTAGCTACAAAAAGATTTTCTGAGTTGTTCAGATTAGGCGTCATGGGTCTCCCTCGTGTTACGGTTATGTTTTATAATTTGCGATTGTCTAAAAAATTAAACTCCGCGTGTTGTGGGTAACCAAATATACTTATGTTGCTGCAAATGCAACATCACTTTTAATTTTTTTTGCAAAATTCTTTCGGCTAACCACTTTTCAGATACTTGGCCATGTGAGGGGCTATATAATACTGTAAATTTTGTTAATAAATCATGTTGACGGCAAAATTTTTCTGACCATTCGAGATCAGTCTCAGAACCAATAACGAACTTAAACTCTGTTGCGATGCGGGTTTTTTCAGAGGCGAAATCAAGATTTTCCAATAAAAAACTATTTGCAGCGCCGCTGTCCGGCGTTTTTACGTCAAGAATTATTTTAGCCCTTGGGTCGACGTGTTTAATAGTTTTCGAACCACTGGTTTCTAAAGAAACTTTGTGCCCAAGGTCGCAAAGTTTGTTGATAAGTTTGTGGATTTCAGGCTGCAGAAGGGGCTCGCCACCGGTTATACAGATATATTCAGCGTCATACTCTTTTATTTGTTGTAAAATTTTTTCAAAAGACCATTCCGAGCCTTCGTAGTACGAGTACTTGGTATCACAATAAGTACAGCGAAGATTACAACCAGTTGTTCGGATAAACACGGTTCGGTTTCCCGCGTAACTGCTTTCTCCCTGTATAGAATAAAAGATCTCGTTGATTTTGAGCATGAGAGACAAAGTAGATCCCACCCTGCTCGTTCAATGTCAAGGAGGCCTCTGCAAATGGTAGATTTTGGAAAAACTAGACCTGACTAGACTTGAGGGATTTTGCACAATGGCAAACCAAGATTTAAATTAGTAATGGTGAGCCTGGCGCTCAGGATGCGAAGCCAATGAATATATTTTTCAAAAGATTTAAAAGCGACGTGAGATCTATTGGGTTCTCGGGCTTGGCTATGTTTATCGGACTCGCTCTTATCAGCTACAATCCGAAAGACCCTTCTTTCAACTCTCTTGGACAGGGCCTTAAGACTCTAAACTACTGCGGGATACTGGGAAGCTTTCTGGCAGACATGATCTATCAGTTAATGGGTTTGCCAGCCTGGCTAATGGTTGCGGGCCTTTTTCAGGCCGCATATCTGAGTTTCAAGGGCGAAATCGTCGAAGTCCGAAATATCAGAATTGTGTGGATGGCGCTTTTGGTTTGTAGCCTTTCGGGCCTTGTTTCAATCTATTGGTCTGACGTTAAAGTCTTTGAGCAGCAGATTTACCTAGGCGGATTGCTCGGACTTGGCTTGTCAGCCGGTCTGATCAAAGTTCTTAACAGCGTGGGAACCCAGATTTTATTGTGGGCCGTTGCGGCGATGCTAATGGTCTTTTGTTTTGAGATCAGCATTAACAGCATGGTAATGGCTGTTGTAGAGTACTTCAAAGAGCTCGGTTTCAAATTTAAAAAATCAGAATTTTACAAGAGCATTGCGTTTCCGGAACTAAAAGCAAAGCCGGCTAAGAAACTGAATAAGTCCACCGAAACGATTCTGGTAGAGAGCAAAAACCTTTTACCTGAACCTAAGCTGAATCTTTTAGTAGACGAGGATGCCGACGGGACAATTTCGGAACTTGAACTGTTAAAAAACACCAAAGAAGAAGACGAGAACGTTGCGGTGTCGGCCTATGAGCCCCCCGCTCGGCGAAAAGTTACAATGCCGACCAAGACTCCGCGCCGGGTCGCAAACTGGATCATGCCAAAGCTATCATTACTTGAAGATCCTCCCTTGACCCGAATAAAGATTGATGAAAAAGAAATTCGCAGAAAGGCAGACATTACCCTCGAAAAACTGAAACAGTTCGGCGTAAACGGTCAGATTGTGGCCGCGAAACCCGGCCCCGCAGTTACGATGTATGAATTCAAACCGAACGTCGATGTGCGGGTAAACAAAGTAACCGAATTGGCAGATGATCTTGCGCTTGCGCTTTCGGCAGAGTCGCTGCGAATCATCGCGCCGATTCCGGGTCGTGACGTTATCGGAATCGAAACGTCGAACGCGCAGCGAGAAACAGTCTATCTGAAAGATCTTTTGGCCGACGAAAACTTCTGGTCAGATGATATTAAGCTTCCGATAGCGCTCGGCAAGCAAACCAACGGTGAACCGAAAATTGTCGATCTTAGAAAAATGCCCCATCTTCTGATCGCGGGAACGACAGGGTCCGGAAAGTCTGTCTTTACCGTTTCAACAATTTCAGGGTTTCTCTTCAGACACTCGCCAAAAACCCTTCGGATGATTCTGGTGGATCCAAAGCAGGTTGATCTGGCGGCCTTTGCCGACATTCCGCATTTGATAATGCCGCCCATCAGAGATCCGAAAAAGGCGGTTTTCGCGCTTCGCTGGGCCGTAAAGGAAATGGAAAAACGCTATAAGTCGATGAGTAAGTTCGGCGCCCGCAACATTGAGCAATTTAATGAGTCCGTGGATAAATTCAATACGGAACAACGGGCTGAACATGAAAAAATTAATGCCGAATATGAGAACCAGGGAATAATGAAGCTTGAGCAGTATTATTATACGGCACAGCCGTATATCGTGATTGCAGTCGAGGAGTTTGGTGACTTAATGGCAGTTGATAAGGTTAACGTCGAGCAAAACATTGTGCGACTGGCGCAAATGGCGCGGGCTTGCGGGATTCACCTGATGCTCGCCATGCAATCTCCGAGAAAAGAAGTTGTGACAGGTCTTATTAAAACGAACATTCCAGGGCGCATAAGCTTCAAAGTCGCGTCTAAAATGGATTCGAGGATAATTTTAGATGAGCAGGGAGCGGAGAGGCTGTTGGCTCAAGGGGATATGTTGGTCATTATCGGTGGTTCCGGTAAAGCAGTTCGTCACCACGGACCTTACTTGAAAGAAACCGAAATCAATGGAGTTGCCAAATTCTGGGCCGATCAGGCGGAGCCCGAGTACGACCCGATTGCCATGCGCGCGCTTGATGGCGGACCGTCACAAGGCAGCTTTGCCGGCATGAGCGGCGAAGGAGCTGAATTTGCCGGAGTTGATATGGGCACCGACGAAGACTACGATGAAAAATACGACGAAATACTTTCGTGGGCCGCCACTCAAAAAGCAATTTCGGCCTCACTGATTCAGCGGCGATTTAAACTGGGCTATCCACGGGCGGCAAGACTCATCGAGCTCTTTGAAAAAGAAGGTGTTGTGGGCCCTTCGAACGGAAGCAAGCCACGCACGGTACTCGTGCAGAGCCATCAAGGCTAGAAACCGACCTAGCCCAAGGTCTAGTTCCTTAAAACCTATTACGCTTTATAAGCCGTGTTAAAACGGATTGCTTTTGCAACCGCCTTTAGTCCTGTGGTGAGATTAGTTACAAAAATTAGTCACAAAATTTAGTATTGCGACTCAAAACCCAGGGAGGGAACATGTTTAAGTCATTAATTCTCGGAGCTACGTTAGTAGTTTCGGCAGCAGCCAGCGCTCACGGTACATTTGCAGAGGCGATTTTCGCATCTCAGCTACCACAAATTCAGGAATCAGTAGTTACTCAAGGTTTAGACTGGAAGGTTGGCCAAGAAAACAATTACAAACTGAATATGGGAGGTTTTTTGAATGGCACAATGAAAATGTACGTTCGGGAAATCGTAGCCGATGGAATCTGGATGGTTCAGGATATCGACCTTTCAATTCAAAAACAAAAAGTTGAAATTTTGCTCGATCCTGCAAATGGACAGATTAAAAAGATGATCGTAAATGGCAAAGAACAGGCGCCGCCAAAAAGTGACATGGAAATCATCGACCAAAAAGAAGACAAAATTACGGTTCCAGCCGGAACTTTTGAAGTTATTTATTTAAAAGTAAAAGATAACGCAAATAACGGTGCGATTTCTGAAGTTTGGGTTAACCCACGTGATATTCCGCTTTCTGGTATGGCTCAAACCAAAGCCGACAGCCAATTAGGAAAGGTGACAATTCAGCTGACTTCATTTAAGAAGTAGTAATGAATTGTGATTTTTTAAAAAATCTGAAAGCCGCGTTACTATGCGCGGCTTTTTTAATGTCTTTTTTAAGCAGTAATTGCGTGGCCCAAGAGGGCGATCTTGATTCTGTAAAACAAAAAGCAACTGAACTTTTGTTGCAAAAAAAGAAAACTCAGGCGCTTCAGCTGATTCTTGCCCATCTTAAAACCGAACATGCAACGCTGAAAAAAGAGGAAACGCTCGAGTTTTTGGTTAGAATCGCGCAAAAGTTTATTTCTCGCGAAGCCCAGGAGGCCTATGAAAACTCCATTAATCTGACTTTGGAAAATGCAAAGCAGGCCGCCAGCAGCAATGAGCGCTGCCTCGCGCTAGAACCTCAACATATAGACTGCCTCATTCAGCGAGCCCGGCTACAGGCCCGCGAAAAAAACAATCGTGCACTTCTTGAAACCCGAAATAAAATCAGAGAGCTCGCCCCCCACAGCAAGTTTGATTTTTGGCTTGAATTGATCGGGCAGAAAAACGACCCTGAGTTTAAAAATCGTCAGACGATTAAAGTGCTTCCGGAAAAGGTTATCGAAGAAAACATCGGCCTGTTATTGCTTGAGCTCGACAGAAGTTTTTTAGCAAAAAACTATTCGCGCGCCAAAGACCTGATAAACTATTTTGAAAAGCACTATTCTGACTGGCCGGACCTGCTTTTTTACAAGTTTCGGATAAACCTCGAGTCGACTGAAGAAAAGCAAAGGGTTGGTGCTGACGGTAGTTCTGAGCAGCTGATGCTGTACGCGAACAAATGCAAGAGCTTGAGCAAAACAACCGCGCGAAAATACAGATACGACTTTGATCTTTGCATAAGGACCATTTAAAAACGGAGCACACATGAACGCGATTAGATTCTTTTGTTTTTTAAGTACCGCAACAGTTCTGTTTTCCTGCGGAATCAAGGGGCCACCGTTGCCGCCGATTGAAGAAGAAACAGTTCAGAAACAAATGGCAGCCGAAGCACAGGCAACAAGTGCAGACACCTCGCAACCGGCCGTTAAAGAAAAAAAGAAAAAATGAAAATTGTTACGCATTTAATTTCCGGAGCGGGGAATACATTTCATGTCACAATGACCAAGGATGTTTCGCTGCGGGCGTCGGAAAAGAAAGCGATTGCCAAAGAGATCTGCTATCGGCATTTGGCCGACGGTTTCATTTTTCTACAAGGCGATGAAGAAAAATTTAAATGGTCATTTTATAATAATGATGGATCAGACGCTGAAATGTGCGGCAACGCAACAAGATGTGTTGGTTTTTACATTAAAAATTTATTGGGAAGCGCACTTGATAAGTGGCAGCTGCAAACAGTGGCGGGACCGATCACTATTCGTTTTTTAGAAAAGGAAATTTATAAGATCACGATGCCCGCAATTCAGGAATATAAATCCGCACAGGGTTTCTTTTGTGATACCGGCGTACCTCATCTGGTTATTGAATGTGCGGAAATAGGCGTGAGCGCCGAGCTGAAGGAGCGCGCACGGAAACTTCGCTACCACAGTGATTTCCAGCCTCGAGGCACCAACGTAACGTATGTTCAACTTGAGAGCGATGAAACAAAAGCAAAGGCCGTTTCCTACGAGCGTGGCGTTGAAGACTTTACGGCCGCCTGCGGAACCGGCGCTGTCGCGGCTGCATTTTACAATTTAACTAAACGCGGTGTGAGACAAACACAGGTTGAAATGCCGGGGGGAACACTTATGATGGACCTTTCCGATTTAAGCTACCCCGAAATGACCGGGCCCGCTGTATTGTTAGGGAGTTTTGATAATGCAATCACAATATAGTTTTAAAGGGGTGACGTCTGCGCTACCCACCCCCTTTCTCAATAAAAAAATTGACTACAATTCTCTTACTAAGCTGGTTGAGCATCAGCTGAAGAATGGCATTAACGGCTTTGTCGTAAACGGTACGACAGCCGAAAGCCCAACGCTAACCTGGGAAGAGGTGCAAAAACTTTATTCTCGGGTGCGCGAAATTTCCGGCACACGCGTTCCGATAATTTTGGGTACGGGTTCAAATTCTACAGAGCAAACAATTGAAACGACTAAAAAAGCCCAAGGGCTGGGCGCAGATGCCGCCCTTGTTGTTGTGCCCTACTATAATAAACCTCCGCAGCGAGGACTTGTCGCGCACTTTTCGGAAGTTGCAGAGAACACAGCGCTTCCCATCATTCTTTACAATGTTCCGGGCCGCACGATAACCGGTATGAGCATCGAAACAGTCATCGAATTGGCAAAAATAAAAAACATTTTCGCAATTAAAGAAGCCAGTGGCGATATTGAATTTGATAAAAATTTAAAAACGAAGCTTCCGGTTGAGTTTGTTATGTTATCTGGAGACGACCCCACCTACATCGATTTTTTGAAACTGGGCGGCTCGGGCCTGATTTCCGTGATGTCTAATGCAATTACGGCTGCGTGCACAAAGTGGTGCAGCTTGGCTCACGATAAAAAATGGGCCGATGCTGAAGCGGATTTTGCAAGGTATAAAAACTTGATCCGACTTATGTACGTCGAAGCCAACCCGATTCCGCTAAAATGGATGCTATATAAAATGGGCCTTTTCACATCACCGGAAATGCGCCTTCCGCTAGTGAGCCTAGACCAAAAATTTCACCCTGAAATCGAGAACGAGCTGAAAAAGCTGGAAGTCATTTAGCATGAAATTAAATATTGGATTATTCGGTGGCGGCGGCAAAATGGGAATAGCTGTTGAACAAATGCTCCCACTTATGAAGACTAAAAATCAACTCTCCCCGTTTTTGAGCATCAGGCCGGACTCGTCGAACTTGTTTGCGGTTAGCGCTCCTCGGATTAAAGAAGTTGAGAAAGACGTCTTGGCGGATGTCAGTGTGTGGATTGACTTTACTTCCGGCGCAGGCCTAACCGAGCTTTTGAGCGCAACAGCTAAAACGGGCACACCCGTTGTTTCCGGTTCGACAGGACTATCTAAAGCCGACTACGGACGGCTGAAGACTGCAGCGAAGAAGCGAAAAATTTTCTGGGCCTCAAACATGAGTCCCGGGCTCTGGGCATTTCGCCAAGCCATGAAAGGCCTAGCGTCAATTTCAAATTTTGATTTTTCGATAGAGGAAATTCATCATACGCAAAAAAAAGACAAGCCCAGCGGCACCGCAAAAACACTGCATGCGGATCTGGAAAAAATTTCAGGAAAAAAAATCAATACCCCGATCAGCTTAAGACTTGGCGGAGTTTTTGGTGTACACACGCTGCTTGCCGCCTCTTCAAATGAAATGATAATGCTGCAACACCAAGCATTAAACCGAACAGTCTTTGCCGAGGGTGCCCTGCTTGCCAGTGAATGGTTAGTTGGCCAGGCGGCGGGACTTTACTCAATGGACGATTTGTTTTTAAAAAAATAATATTACGCAGGAGAAGACATGAAATTTTTTATAGATACCGCAGACATTAACGAAATTAAGGCCGCTAATGAACGAGGCTGGGTTGACGGGGTTACAACAAACCCATCGCTGATCGCAAAAACCGGACGTTCATTCGAAGACGTTATCAAGGAAATCTGTAAAATTACCGATGGGCCGGTTTCAGCAGAAGTCATTTCACTTAAAGCAGACGAAATGGTGAAGGAAGGCGTTAAGCTTGCTAAATGGGCGGACAATGTCGTTGTGAAAATTCCAATGTGTGAAGATGGGATGATAGCTGTAAAAAAACTAACGGCCGAAGGGATTAAAACCAACGTAACGTTAGTGTTTTCGGTGATGCAGGCGTTGCTTGCTGCAAAAGCCGGCGCCTCAATGGTTTCGCCTTTTGTCGGAAGACTTGATGACGTTGGGACAGATGGTATGATGATGGTCAGCGAAGTTATTCAAGTTTACAGAAATTACGATTTCGCAACGGAAGTGCTTGTGGCCTCGGTCAGAAGTCCGATGCATCTGCAAAGCGCGGCTCTTATGGGGGCCGACATTGCAACGATTCCTTACAAAGTTATGCAATCAATGACCGGGCATCCACTGACAACAAAAGGCATTGAAATGTTTATGAGCGACTGGAACAAAGCCCAGTCGGGCAAATAGGGCACTTATCAAAAAGCTGACCAGCCTTCTTTTTTTATTGTTATTTACCGGGTGTCAAACCCCCGGAATAGTCATTGAGGAATCTAATTATTCGGTGAAACAGCACCGAATTGCCGTGACGGCAGCTCTTGGTCAGGTTCGAAGCGTAAGCGAAAATGGAAGGGTGATTAATTCATTTTACCATGATCGCGAATTTAAAGGCTTTGAGGTCACTCCAAAGACGAAAGAGCGCCTATATACTCAAGTTATTATCCTTGGAACAAGAAGGCCTTACCGAGTTTCTGTAGAAGTACACATTGAACAACGCGATCCAGACAGCAATAAGTTTGAAAATGTTGGCGTGGATGAAGGTCTGGGTTTGAAGCGTACGGCAGTTATTCAGGAAATGCTTAACCAAAGTCGCGATACAGGCAGTGTGTTTGACGAAGAGACACCTTTCTAACTATCCTATATGGGTAGTCAGGAGCTTTGTTGACCACATATTTATTTGCGCTATCTCTGATAGTGACATCAGTTGTATTCTTTACTTCACAGACCGAGCAGTCTCGCGTGGTAACTATTCAACGTCCGATCATGATTACTCAGGAACGAAAAACGCCGGCTTATTTCGTTTATCAGCAAGCGCAAAAGCTTCTACAGAAAAAAATTGAATCAAAAAACATACCATCAACCTATCTAAGTAGTTTGAGTTTGTCTCCCCCGCAAGTCACCATTCAGACCACAGAAATGAAGATCAACAAGAAAGAATTGCTGGCAAAATCTGCGCCCGCAAATGTGCAAGTCGCGACAATTATTAAGCCGGCAATTGATGTACCCAAGACACTAACCTATCAACAGGTGTTCGGTACCCCGGCGCCGATTGAACCCGCTGCTCGACAGCCGAACCAAGCAACCACACTTTCGCCCTCTAAAAAATGGGCGACAATACGTGGTAAATTTGAACTCATTGAAGGCGTTGGCATAGTAAACCACTACATCGAACTTAAAAGAGTTGAAGAGGGTCAGATCAGAGAGGTTGGCTACATCGATTTGAAAGCTGGAGTTTATACGATTGAAATTGAGTCGCCGAACGGCTATTTAATCGCCCAGATTAAAGACCAAAACGGCAGCTTGGTTGGCGAGGATCGCGAGCGACTTATTAATTTGCAGAGTCGTGGCGCATTCTTCGAAGGCCCGTTCATCCGCGTTGGGCGGCCTGAAACAATCGCGGCAAATCCGGCACCGGGTACTTCATACGATAGCAGCAGCCGTCTAGCTGCGCTTGGAAAAAGCAACAAAACCGCAATGGCCAGCCGGGGAATCTCGGTATCATTATTTGACAATCAGAATGTACTCGCAAAACCAAATGACGTATTTACGAATATTTCAAAATATTCCACAACGATAAGTCGTGTATTTGACCCGAGCAGGATTTACCGAGATATCGTTTCTTTGCGACAAACCGGCGATAAAACTGAAACCGCAATGTTTACTTCTAAATGGTTAAGTGGAGTAACTGAATATATTTCAGATGTGCAGAAAATTGAATTCATGTCGAAGAATGGACCCGTTATTATCGGACGCGTGCTCGTAGATGGAAAGGCCGTTGCGAATGCCCAGATACAGATTGATTCGCTGACGAGCGTGGCTCCGATCTATTTTGATCAGTTTATGATTCCTTCTTTCAGTCAGAACGGCACTTCGGAAAACGGCTATTTCATGTTTCTTGGATTAGAGCCCAACAATTATCACATTGTGGCCAGCAAGCAAAATGTGGCGCTGGGCAGTCAGCTTTTTATTGCCGAGAACGAGATGGTAGGTTTTCAGAATATCTCCAGCTTTAGTGCCCCGCGATTTAAGCTGATCCGCACTTTTGATGCCTTCACATCGGCAGTAATTTCGACCGATATTTCAACTGCTGAATCTGAAGAGGCCATTGAAAATGTTGCAGGCACAGTAAGTTTCAAAACTTATGTTGAATCGAGCTTGGGTGAATTTTTGGCCAGGGCCGCCGGCAGCAGCAGGTCATATATTCCCGTTCGCTATGTTCAGAATACCAAGCAGGAATATGTACATATTCCGATGATTCAGGAAAGCTGGCTGCTTGCTGTCAAAAACCATAAACAAATTGAAGAAAAAGAAGACGCCGGAACAATAATCGGATTTGTTGCGGATCTTATTTATGATGCGTACCTTGTTTCAGATAATTACAATAAAAACGACATCGTGTTTTTTAACTCGCTCGGGCATGTCGTAATAGAACCGACAGCTGGCGGCGGATTTATTTTGTTCAATGTACCAACTGGGGCGCGTGAACTTATTTTACAGGAAAAAAACAGCGATCGAATTTATTCGCAGGTATTTAATGTTCTCGATCAGCAGGTTTCGGTCTCGCATTTTTCAGGCGATTAAGCATCAAGGGCGCTCAGAACAATTGTTTTAAAAAAATTACCACGTTCTTCAAAGTTTCTGAACTCATCAAGGCTGGTGCCGCCCGGGCTGAGCAGCACGATGTCGCGGGGCTTCGATCTCTTTTGGCAGAAATTTATTGCTGAACCGAGCTTTTCAAAACGTTCACCGGCTAGCCCGGATTTTTTCTGGGCAAGTTCACCACAGGCGCCGAAAAAAACCGGAAGAATTTTTTCATTCCCATCAAAGGCGGCAAGCTCTTCCCACGGTAAATTCTTATCTTTCCCTCCAAGCAAAATATAGACGCGCCCTTCGGCTGAAATATTTTCTAGACAGCCGTTTGCTGCTACCAGCACGGAGTCCATGGCCGTAGCCTTGCTGTCGTTGATAAAAGTTACCCCATTGATTTCTACGACAAACTCCATTCGGTGCGGGAGGCCCGGGTAGCGGGTCATTTCGATAAGACTAGACTCCGGCCATTTACAGATTTGGCCCATTTCTGAAGCGAGCGAAAAATTATCCTTATTGTGCGGGCCGATCAAAAAAACCCGCGGTAACAACTCATAATTTGAAAAATTCTGGGCGTTAACTAACTTGTATTCGGATTTGGACCGCGGAGCATAGATGTTACAGTCTTTAGAGGACTTATTAAACAGACAAAGCTCTTTCGTAATAGCGGTTATAAGAAGCTTTTTCGAGTAGTAATCTTCAAGCGAAGCGTAGCGCTCAAGATGATTCGACGATAAAAATGAAACAATTGAATAGCTCAAAGAAAGTTTTTCGCAGTTTTCTAACTGAAAACTCGAGAGTTCCAGCACCACCCAGTTGGCACGCGGTCTTCCCCTCAGCACTTCAAGAGCATAGTCGCAAAACGGTATACCGATATTTCCGCCTATAAACGCATTTTTGTCGAAACTCGTGGCGCCTACACCAAGCAGTGAAACTACTGTGCTTTTTCCGACCGAACCGGTTACGCCGATTATTTTTTCAGTTGTTAGAAGGCTGGCCGCCAAATTAATTTCGGAAGTGATAGCAACGCCCCCTGCGACCAGCGTTTGAATCCAGGAACTGTTTAACGGAACTCCGGGCGAAACAACAAGTGTCTTCGGGGAAAAAAACAATAATTTTTCGACGGTATTGAATGTTGCCGACGACTCTTTGGCATCATAAGTTGCCAACTGTGCTTCCTTAAAACCAAACTCACGAAGCAGCGCCAATGCTGACGTGCCGCTTTTTCCTAGACCGATGATGGCAATCGGAGTCTTTAGATTTTCGATGTAAGCTGTGTTCATAATATTGATTTTAACCAGAACTGTGAAACAATGTCATTGTGAGTTTAATTTATACGGCAATTATCAGCGATTTACATTTGACCGATCCGGAACCTCCGCGCCATCGGACTAAATCGCGACACCCGCTCTGGAAAAAATTTAAAACAAAAGATTTTTACATCGACGAGTCTCTGGCGCAGTTTCTTGCACATATTCAATTGGAAGCAAAAAGAGAAAACGAAGGAAACGGAAGCGCTCACCATGTTGAGTTGATTCTGAACGGTGACATTTTTGATTTCGATAGCGTCATGAGTCTTCCTGAGAAAGCAATTTATAAAATAAACTGGCTCGAAACCAGAAGAGGGCTGTTTCCGCGCCAGGAAAAATCACTTTTTAAAATCAAAACTATTCTCGAGGAGCACAAGCCATTTGTTGCGGCAATGCAGGAGTTTTTAAACAACGGCAACAAAATTGTAATCATACCTGGCAATCATGATGTTGAGCTGCATTTTCCGGAAGTGCAGCAGCATATACGAAAAGCGCTTGAAATCAGCGATGAGATTCAAAAAAATCTAGTCTTCACAAGCTGGTTCTATATAAGCAACAAGGATACGCTGATCGAACATGGTAACCAGCAAGATCCCTATTGTATTTGCGAAAATCCACTTAACCCATTTTTGTTGGATTACAACGAGCTGTCGGTGCGTCTGCCCTTCGGTAACGTTGCCTGCAGGTACATGATGAATGGGCTTGGGCTTTTTAATCCGCATGTTGAGAAGAATTACATAATGTCCATTTCAGAATACATTCGATTTTTCTTTAAGTATCTAATTACGACCCAGCCACTTATCATGTGGACGTGGCTTTGGGGGTCGGTAGCAACAATGGGTCACGTGGTTGTCGATCGCTTTGCTACACCGTTTAAGGGTCACATCAGTCAGGAGTCGCAAGTTAACAACGCCGCTGAGAACTCTCAAGCCACTCCGGCAATGGTAAGGCAACTACAGGAACTGTTTGTAATCCCGGCTACGAATAATCCGGTGCTGATTGCAAAAGAGCTTTGGCTCGACAGACTGTTTTTAATTTTATTCGGCTTTATTGTTATTTATTTTCTAATTTCTACGATGAACAATTATCTGGGAATATCTCTATTTTGGGTTTTTCTGCCACTGGCGTTGTTCATTCCGTTTTTTCTTTTTTACGCGCGGTCTGTCACTTCACTGGTTTCGGAATATAAGGAGCCAAGCGAAGTTTTGCTTTCGCGTCAGGCTGAAATTACCGAAGTTGAACGAGTTGTATATGGCCATACGCATGTACCGCGCCACGAATACTATGGATTTGTTGAACATCTGAATTCAGGAACATGGTCACCGGCTTTTACTAATGTTGAGTGCACAGAAACTTTCGAAAGAAATACTTATGTCTGGATTAAGCCGGGCGAGCAGGGCGAAAATATCCGAAGCGCTGAACTATTGCAGTTCATCACACAAAAATAAAAAATTCTCGTATAAAAATACCGCACGTTAAAAATTTTTCGTTTTAACGCTGGACTTACATTTGCATAAATCCTTTTTCAGCCACATTTATTTTTTTGGGGGACTTTTATGTTCAAACTAGTATTAGTATTATCAGTCGCGGTATTTTTTTCAGCTTGTTCACCAAACGGAGTTACAGCCACAAATCTTGGGGGCGATCAACGAGGGCTCGGTTCGCCGGTAATTGTTAACGGAGTTTGCGGAAAAACACGGAATGTCTGTGATAGCGGAACTCTCGCCATCACAACATCCAGTCAGCATCAGTGGTCGTGCCATGGCGCGAATGGCGGAAGAATCGACTCGTGCGGTTCCGAAAAAGAGCCATCTGCCAACGCCGCTTGCGGCCTAGTGAACAACTCCTGTGTTTCCGGCACCCCCTTTGACATCGCGGATTCATCAACTCAGTTTCTGTGGAAATGTCATGGCATAATCGAAGGGGGAGAAGCCAGGTGTTGGCTGAACTTCCCGCCCCCGCCACCCGAACCTAACGACGAAAAATGTGTGCAGGTCTTTTATGATACGACAGCCGGAGCTCAGAAGCTTGGCCGAAACTATGCACTGATGATTCTCAATCTGTTAGGGCATTTTCCGGAATTTCAGCAGGTTGTTGGACCTATTGAACTGTATCGAACAGGGGATATTGCCCGGTGCCACGCGACATTCTACATCGGAATTGAGCTCAACAACCCC
>JANOJH010000314.1:0-6559 GCA_031408135.1 Bdellovibrio sp.
CTTTCATCACGGAAGATAAGCACACCTACTTATACGAGGGTATCTGGAAACAATAGTTTCCGGATAATACAAATTATGGCTGTAGAATTTAAAAAAATTTGCTGGTCAGTTACATTGTTTCTTTTTTTGAATCCGATTGTATCGATCCTGTTGCTTGTGTTGTATTTGGTATTTTCTGATTCTTATACTGCCGGTCAGATTGTGGGTATCAGCATTTTCGGTCTGGTTTTTGCGGTCCTGACGAACCTGAGTATAACAATGGGTTACCACCGGTTGTACGCACACAAGTCTTTCGAAGCGCATCCTATACTTGAGTGGATCTTATTGTTTATCAGCTCTGGCGCGTTTCAGGGTTCAGCGCTGAAATGGGCCAGTGATCACCGGATACATCACAAATATGAAGATACAGACCAAGACCCATATTCTATCAAAAAGGGTTTTTGGTACGCTCATATGGGCTGGATGATGACACACGAAGCAGTCAGCCTGCCGATTCAGGCGCCCGATCTTGAAAAAAATAAACTGGTTAAATTCCAGAATGACTATTACTTGTTTAGTGCAATTGTTGTTGGATACATTTTGCCATTAGCAGTCGGCTGGCTGATGCAGAATGCGTTGCTTGGGATCGTTATAGCCGGCGGTTTAAGAATTTTTCTGACCCAGCAATCTACTTTTTTTGTAAATTCATTGAGCCATACCCTTGGCAAAACACCTTACTCGATTGATCAGACCGCCAAAGACAGCATCATTGTTGCGTTTTTGACCCACGGTGAAGGCTACCATAATTTTCATCATAAATTTCAGTTTGATTACCGAAATGGAATTCGTTGGTACCACTGGGACCCTACCAAGTGGACTATTCAGCTTGCAGCTTTAACCGGTCTGGCCAGAAAATTGAAAACTGTTCAGTTCTCTGAAATTTTGCGGGCCCGTTTAGAAGTTGAATCTCTCAAATTCAAAAACTCTCAACTTTACATCGAAAAGCTGGAACCATTGTCGCAAAGATTGATCGAGACGCAGGCTCGATTTGAAAAACTCAAGCGTGAGTATTCGGCACAAAAAGATCAGAAGATGATAGAGTTGCACGCGGAAATCGAACTCAAGAAAATTGAGATTCAGTCGATGAAAAAATCCTGGAAAATTCTTATCAAAATGGCTCGGGCCACTGCTGCTTAGTTAGTGTTTTTTTTCTTTGCGGATTTCTTTAAATTTATTTCTGTCATCGACAAAAACCACAGTGGGCTCATGTTGGCCTGCTTCGTTCAGTTCTATTGAACAATAGGCAATAATTATAACTTTGTCGCCCTTGTGCACTAATCTGGCCGCCGCACCGTTTAGGCAAACTTCGCCTTTTTTACCTTCAATTATATAAGTTGAGAATCTTGCGCCGTTGTTACAATTTACTATATCAACGCGTTGGTTGAGAAACATCTTTGCCTTTTTTATCAGGGCAGGGTCAATGGAAACCGACCCTTCATAGTTAAGGTCGGCGTCGGTCACTGTTGCGCGATGAATTTTAGAATAAAGCATATCGATTTTCATTTTTCAGCTCCTGCGAAATTGGACTTACTTCCCTGAGTATTCATCTGTAAAGCCAACAAATTACCTTTTAAAACCAAATCCGGAATAATTCCATTGAATATTTTTTCTTTTTCAAAAAGACTTGAAAACCCGCCTGTGCCGATAACGAATGCTTTTTCTCGCTTGTAGCATTCGTCAGTAATGCGGGTGATGATCTCTCGCATGGCGCCTAGATGGCCATAGAATAAGCCTGATTGAAGGCTTTCGACAGTTGACTGACCAAGCACCTCTTTTTTTTCTACGATCTCAACCGAAGGCAGTTTAGCCGTTTTGGCTTCAAGAGCTTCCATGCTCAGTTTCAATCCTGCTATTATTGAACCGCCCAGATAATCCCGGTCTTTCGAAACGGCGCAAAAAGTTGTAGCGGTTCCTAAATCGACAAGGATCAAATTCTGCTGCGGATAAAGATATGTGGCGGCAATCGAATTTGCAATACGGTCTGCGCCGACCTCGAGTGGGTTACGGTACTTGATTCTAAGCCCGGTTTTTACGCCCGCCTGAAGTATGAATGGTGTTATATTAAAGTATTTCTGACAGGCGCCGCGTAAGGAATAAATCACTTCGGGTACAACCGAACAAAGTACAATCTGTTTGATTTTAGTTGGATCGATACCGTTTTCACGGATGACGGTTCGTAAAAATACTCCGACTTCGTCGGAGGACGAACCTTGCTTGGAGCTCCTGCGAAATGAAATCAACATTTTTTCCTGACCAGTCGGTCCATCGAAAACGCCGCCGTACACCTGAGTATTACCAACGTCTAACGAAAGTATCATAAAGCCTCCTCACTCATAATTTCCTGGAAGATAAAAGCGCCCAAGTTTTGGGTTGTCTCAACATTTTTAAAATTTAATTTCGTGTCAAAAACTTTGTATCTGTTATTTTCAGATTGGACGTCACTCCAGTCGTTTTGAATTACAAGATCACAAGCGGCCGCACGGAAAAGTGATGAAACCTTTAAATTTAATTTTATTTCGTCTGCGCCGGAAGTCAGTTTGAAGGCGAACAACTTTGAAGCGGGACTCAGTTGTTTTATGGTATTTACAATTTTCGGATTGCGTTTCAGGGTTAATTGCAATTCTTCAGGTGCGCTGTCGAGTTTTCCGTTTTGCTTCTCAATTGAATAGTCGCCCACAGCAGCGGCGTGAATGACGTAATCAAAAGTTTTTTGCATAAGTTGGTCCGTGATTAATTTCTGCAGGTCAGCAAACGTTTCAAACGCGTGATGTTCGCAGGCGGCTGCGGCCCTTACAGCGTTATAGCTGTGAATATAGGTAACATCCAGTCCGGATTCTGAAAGAATAGTGGCAATGGTCGACGCCGTTTTGCCTGTACTTCGGTTGGTTAGCACACGAACATCATCGATCGGTTCGGTTGTGCCGCCAGAAGTAATGAGTACTTTGATTCTTTTGACTTGGGGTGCTGGCGCAGCGGTGGCGTTTATGTATGCTTTGCCAAGATTTTTTTCTACTTCTTCAATTATCAGTTCGGGATCGAGCAGTTTTCCGGAGCCGATTTCGCCGCAGGCCAATACACCGGATGCGGTTTCAAGAATTTCCACGTTCCATTTTTTTAATTTTATAATGGATTCCTGAGTTACGGGATGAAGGTACATTTTGGTATTCATCGCAGGAGCAATCAGAAATGGTTTTTCAAAGTCGTGAGACAAAAACAGCGTTGTGAGGAGGTCATCTCCGATACCATTTGAAATTTTATTGATGTAATTGGCCGTTGCAGGAGCTACAAGAATCAGATCGGCCCAGCGGACCAGGCTGATATGATCCATTACGTGTCCGGAAGAATACATATCGGTAATCGGGGGCTCGCCAGTGAGGCCTTCGATTGTAGCCGCACCGATAAATTGAAGACTGCTCGGAGAAAGTACAACCTTTAGTGAATGACCTTTCTGTTTCAATTTTGAAATGACCGAGCAGGATTTATAGCAGGCGATTGAGCCGGTTAAAATTATCAGAATCTTTTTAGTTTTGAATTTCGACATTGTCTATCAACCTCACGCCGTCTATATGTGCGGCAATAAATTTGCGATTATAAAATTCTTCCAAATATTCAACTTCAATTCCATTAGCATTCAAAAAACCAACAGCCTTTTTGTTTTCTTTAAAATCGATGAGCGCTTGGTAGAGCAAGGGCGCCTTTTTTCGACCTTCAGCCGAGAGCCTGACATTGCGCGAACTCATTGCAAGTCCATCGGCTTCTCGGACGGTTTTACAGCCAATAACTTCTGTTTGCAGAAAAAAAGTTTTAGCCATTTCTGAAATTAGCTGGAACTGTTGAAAATCTTTTTCCCCGAAGTAGGCCCTGTCGGCCCGAACAATCTGGAGCAACTTCATGACTATCGTTAAAACGCCGTCGAAATGGCCAGGCCGATGCAGGCCGCAGAGTTTTTTTGAAAACGAGTTTTCACTTAGCTGAAAGCGATAATTGTCGGCATAAATTTCGTTAAATGCAGGTGTGAGCGCCGCAGTTGCGCCGCATTTGGCGGCAAGTAGCAAATCCTGCTCGAGCGTTCGGGGATATTTTTGCAGATCTTCCGGATTATTGAATTGTGTGGGGTTTACAAAAATGCTCAGAATGCACAGGTCATTTTCAGCCGCCGACCGTTTGATAAGTTCGGCGTGGCCATCATGCAGCGCACCCATCGTAGGTACAAATCCGACTTTCTGACTCCGACCTACCGAATTTCGATAAGTTGTGAATTCGGCAATGGAATTAAAGACCTTTATGTTATTCATAGCCGTGCTCAACAGTTGGAAATCTGGTTTCTTTGACTTCATTGACATAAGCATTTACAGAATTTGTGAATAGATCATGGCCATTTAAATATTTTTTCAGAAATTTCGGATTAAAATTATTGTTCATGCCGAGTAAATCCTGCAATACAAGAATTTGACCGTCTGTTTTAACGCCGGCGCCGATGCCTATTGTAGCGATTTCCAATTTTTCAGTGATTGAAGATCCAAGTGCGCTGGGCACACATTCGAGAACCAGACTGAAGCAGCCGGCCTCTTGCAGGCCAAGGGCATCTGCCAGCATCTTGTCTGCCGCTTCGCGGGCTTTACCCTGCACTTTGGGGCCGCTTAACTGGTGAATTGACTGCGGTGTCAGACCCAGATGACCCATGACCGGTACACCTGATTCTACAATGTGCCGGATTAATTTCAGATGGCCATCCGCACCTTCAATTTTAATTGCCTGGGCTCCGGCCTTCATCAATTTTTCAACGCTATCCATTGAATTTTTAAGGCCTTTTCGAGTAGACAGAAATGGCATGTCTGCAACTAAAAATTTGTTCGGTGCGCCCTTCGCAACTGCTTGAGTATGAAGAGCAAGTATTTGAGTGGAAGCGTTCAGCGTTGTGGAATGCCCGTGCATGACCTGCGCTGCTGAGTCGCCGACCAGCAGCGCATCAATTTCAGTAGCCGCAAGAATTTTGGCGAAAGTGAAATCATAACAGGTGACCATTGAGATTTTTTCATTGTTTAGCTTTTTTTTGTGAAAGTCTGAAATTGTTTTCATTGCTTGAACTCTTTCGCAAGTGTTAGGTAAATATTTTTCAGATTCGGAGACTCGCTTAAAGAAGCAATATTGCGCTCTATAGTGACGTGATCTTTGCGAATCAGCGGGCCGGTAATGGCTTTTTCCTTATGCAGCAGATAATTATCGGTAATTTGTCTGATGTAGAGATCAAGAGCTTCTGCGGGCAGATTAAGTTGCTGAAAATTATTCGCCACTTCGTTCCAGAGGAGTTGCGGAAAATTTCCGGCCAGAACACATAAGGCATGGTAATACGATTTTTTTTCAGCGTTCAACACGGCAAACTGGTTATGAAAACCCGGTAAAATATCGGCAAGCGTTTTAGATCCCTCAATAACGAAGAAAATTTTTGAATAAGTCTCGGTGGGCAACAGCGCGACCGGAAAACTCATAAGCGGGTGTGCGCAGGCGATATTAGCAGAGTGTATCGCACCTGAAAAATGGACGACTTTTTTGCTAAGGTGCTTTAAGTGGGTTTCGAAGAACGGCTCGATTGCAGAATCGGAAATTGCAAGCCAGACGGAATCTGACTCCTTCAATTTAACAGTTAGTTCGTTGAGATTTTTGGAGCGATCCCAAAACAACAAATGGTTGGGTATTTCAAGTAAGCTGTTCCAATATTTCAGATGTACGGCAAGGCGGCCAGAGCCGATAAGCAAGATAGTTGAATTTATATGCACATTTCCTCCGGTACCTGTCTCAAATCAAACTTGATGATCAGGTCCTAAATCTACATTAGAGCTTAAGCGGCTCTGGCTTGAAATTATCACTTTTTTATTAAAATGCAAGGTGGTATTAAGTGAGAATGAATTCAATTAAGTCTCCGGCCACTCTGATATGGGTTTTAACGGTACTGGTGGTTTCGGTCGGGGCATTTCTCTATCTTATTCAAGACGATGCGCCGGCAACTAAGTCAGTTGTGCCTCCCCAGTTTTTCAGCACAGAGGCGGAAGTTGCCGAAACTATGATAAGTAGCTTACCGGCTGAAATTCTCAAAAACCGATCTATCTGGATTGGATTGGAACCCGAAAAGGGCGAACAGATCGATATTGCGGCCGCTTTCGTTGAGAAGTTGAAATCCCAGAATCCGAAAATTAAAGTAGTGGTCGATCAGGAACTCGCATTAAAGGCTGGTGAACTTAAGCAACTGGGCTACACCGATTTGATCTTTGCCAAGGAGAATATTTTTCTACTGGGTGAAAAGCTTCAGCAGTTAGAAAAAGATAATGTCGGTTACATATTTATTTCAGCATCGATATATACGACTTCATTTCTTAAAAAAAATCCTGCCAATCTATTAAAAGAGCAGTATGGCCTAAAGCCTATCAGTTTTTCATTTGCGTACCTGCCGGTTACCTCAGAAGACGAAAGAGATATGATTTTCGGCTGCAGTACTGATGACCACAATGGAACTGCGGCATGG
>JANOJH010000389.1:0-4302 GCA_031408135.1 Bdellovibrio sp.
AGCCACTACCAGAATCTGATTCGAACTTCTGATCCCAGCACGTTTGAATTTTTTGAATTAGCATACGCTGCAATATTGAAATCCAGACCAAACTGATCTGATGCGATAAAGGCAGCTGGCACATTCCAGATGATAAAGGCCGATGGCCTAAATTCAGTATCAAGTGTTGGCAGGAAAAAGCCCGAAACCATGCGGTCATCACACTCTACAACATCTAAATACCTTTCTATTTTTTTAACTCTAAAAATGTTAAATTTTTCTCAATCAAAACAGGAGCTATCAATGTCTGAACAGGCAAATCAGCAAGTCCGCCACCTAAAAGATTTAAATACACTGGTCAGTCTTTCAAAACGGCGGGGATTTGTTTTTCAGAGCTCTGAAATTTATGGCGGACTTGGAAGTTGCTGGGATTACGGCCCGCTGGGTTCGTTGTTGAAACTGAACGTGAAGCGCGCGTGGTGGAATGCCATGACCCGCAGATCCGACATTGTGGGCCTCGACGCCGCTATTCTGATGCATCCGATGGTGTGGAAAGCCTCTGGCCATATCGATGGTTTTTCCGATCCGCTCGTTGACTGCAAAGATTGTAAAACACGATTCAGAGCCGACAACACCGATTCCTACATTAATAAAAAACAGTGCCCGATTTGTGGTTCTAAAAATCTTTCTGAAGAACGTAATTTTAATCTGATGTTCAAAACCCACATGGGCCCGCTTGAAGATTCGGGCTCGGTTGTTTATCTCAGACCCGAAACCGCGCAGGGCCATTTTGTTAATTTTCAGAATTGTCAGCAAAGTTCGCGATATAAAATCCCGTTCGGTATTGCGGCTATCGGAAAATCATTCCGAAATGAAATCACACCGGGAAATTTTATTTTCAGAACCCGCGAATTTGAACAGATGGAAATGCAGTATTTTGTAAAGCCGGGCACCGATGAAAAATATTTCGATGAATGGAAAGAGCGTCGTCTGGGTTTCTTTCTGAAATATGGAATCAAACGGGAAAATCTGAAGTTTAAAGATCACGAAAAACTGGCGCATTACGCGCGCGCCGCAACGGACGTTGAATATAATTTCCCGATGGGTTTTTCGGAACTTGAGGGTATTCATAACCGCTCGGATTTTGATCTCACCCAGCATTCAAAATTTTCGGGTAAGAATCTGGAATATTTTGACGAAGCCAACAAAGAAAAATTTATTCCTTATGTTATCGAAACTGCCGTTGGTTGCGATCGTCTGATTCTGGCTTTTATGTGCGACGCCTACCGTGAGGAAATCACTGTAGCAGCTGATGAAACCGGTAAAACTACTGAAGACGTGCGCGTCGTCATGGGTTTTCATCCGGAAATTGCGCCAATTAAAGTTTGCGTTCTGCCACTTTCAAAAAAAGAAGAACTGACCGTACCTGCGATGAAAATCCGCGAGCAACTGGCTGAAGACTTTGATGTTTCCTATGATGAAACCGCTTCCATCGGAAAGCGTTATCGTCGGCAGGATGAAATCGGAACGCCGTTCTGCGTGACCGTGGATTTTGAAACCGTTAATGATCAGTCGGTGACTGTGCGCCATCGGGATAAGATGACGCAGGATCGGATTAAAATCACACAACTTAATTCGTATGTTGTGCAGGGATTAAAAGATTTTTATAAATAAAAAAATGACGGGGTTTGGCCCCGCAACACCTAAAAATGGAGACCGAACGTTATGGAGACTTTTACCGATTCGAAATCTCAGTCTAAATTAGAAATTCCGCAGAAATTCGTGTACTATTTTGCCGCAGGCGAGGCCGAGGGCAGTGCCGCGATGAAAAATATTCTCGGCGGCAAAGGCGCGAACCTTGCGGAAATGACGGCTATCGGGCTGGATGTACCGCCGGGCTTTACAATTTCCACTGATATCTGTTCGCACTTTTACGCTGAAGGCGGAAAACTTCCCGACTGGGTCAAGCCGAAAGCGCTGGAATCACTTAAGCGGATTGAAAAGAAAATCGGTAAGCAGTTCGGCGATCATAAAAATCCGCTGTTGGTGAGCGTTCGCTCAGGCGCACGGGCCTCGATGCCGGGTATGATGGATACCATCTTGAATCTCGGCCTGAATGATCAGACGGTCGAGGGGCTTGCGGTTTCTTCGAACAACCCGCGTTTTGCATGGGATTCTTATCGCCGATTTATTCAGATGTATTCGGATGTTGTGATGGGTGTGAATTCTTCTTTGCTGGAAGTTACGCTCGAAGATATGAAGGCCGAAAAGGGAATTCATAACGATACCGATCTCAATACTGAAGATTTAAAACTCTTAGTAAAAAAATTCAAAGACCTGATTCAGCAGATGACCGGCCAGAGCTTTCCGAGCGATCCGCTTGAACAGTTATGGGGATCGGTTTCAGCGGTTTTCAAAAGCTGGAATACCGCGCGCTCAATTACCTACCGCGAACTTCACAACATTCCGGCTGATTGGGGCACAGCTGTTAACGTGCAGTCGATGGTGTTCGGAAATCTCGGAGATGATTCTGCAACCGGTGTGGCCTTTACGCGTGATCCAAGCACCGGCGAAAAGAAATTTTACGGTGAATTTTTAGTTAACGCCCAGGGTGAGGACGTAGTGGCCGGAATCAGAACCCCGCAGACGATTTTGCTGCTTCAGGAAATTATGCCCCAGGCTTACAAGGCGCTTGAAACAAATTATCTGAAACTCGAAACCTATTTTAAAGACATGCAGGATATTGAATTCACAATCGAGCGAAACAAGTTGTGGATGCTTCAGACCCGCAACGGTAAACGGACCGCCAAAGCAGCCTTGCAGATTGCCTGCGACATGATCGATGAAAAGATGATCAGCGAAGAAGAAGCGATTTTACGGATTGATCCGGCCTCACTTGACCAATTGTTACATCCCACACTTGATCCGCTAGCTAAAAAAATTGAACTGGCGCGCGGCCTGCCGGCAAGTCCGGGTGGGGTGTGCGGTCAGGTGGTTTTTACTCCGGAAGATGCGGTTGCTTATAAAGAAAAAGGTATTAAAGTTATTTTGGTGCGGGTTGAAACGTCGCCGGAAGATATTGCCGGCATGATCGCGGCTCAAGGCATCCTGACTTCGCGGGGCGGAATGACTTCGCACGCGGCCGTTGTGGCGCGCGGAATGGGCAAGTGCTGTGTTGCCGGCTGTTCAGAAGTTGAGGTCAATTACACCAACGAAACTTTCAAAGCCAAAGGTTACGTTATTAAAAAAGGCGATATCATCACACTCGACGGCAGCACCGGAGAAGTGATTCTCGGTGAAGTCAAAACCGTCGAACCTAAACTTGATGGTAATTTTCACCGGCTGATGAAGCTGAGTGATAACTTCCGCCGCCTGAAAGTTCGCGCCAATGCCGATACGCCTAAAGACGCACAAACCGCGCGCGACTTCGGAGCTGAAGGTATCGGCCTTTGCCGGACCGAACACATGTTTTTCGGTGAAGACCGGATTGATGCCGTCCGCGAAATGATTGTGGCCGATACTAAGTTTGATCGCGAGCGTGCGCTTTCAAAACTTTTACCGATGCAGCGTGATGACTTTTATCAGTTATTCAAAATCATGGAAGGCTTTCCGGTTACAATACGTTTATTAGACCCGCCACTTCATGAATTCGTTCCACATCAGGATGCAGAAATTTCAGAACTGGCAAAGCGAATCAAGCACGACGAAAACCGTCTGAAGCACAAAATCCACTCGTTGCATGAATTCAACCCGATGCTGGGCCACCGGGGCTGTCGTCTGGCCATTACGTATCCTGAAATTTATCAGATGCAGGTACGTGCCATCGCCGAAGCAGCATGCGCGCTCACAAGCGAAGGCGTTAAGCTGGTTCCGGAAATAATGATTCCGCTGGTTGCAACGGCCCGCGAGCTTGAAATCCTGAGAGCACAGGTAATTGAAGTCGTTGAAAAAGTTCAGGAAGAAAAAGCCATTAAATTCAGTTATCTCGTGGGCACGATGATCGAACTGCCGCGTGCAGCAGTTACGGCACACGAAATTGCCCAGCACGCTGATTTTTTCAGTTTCGGAACAAATGATCTGACCCAAACAACACTGGGACTTTCACGGGATGATTCAAGCCGATTTCTCGGAAGTTATGTTTCGCAGGGAATTTTTGCTAAAGATCCTTTCGTCAGCATTGATCAGGTCGGAGTGGGAACACTTGTGAAAACGGGTGTGGATCTTGGCCGGCAAACCAAAGGTAATCTCAAAGTTGGCGTTTGCGGTGAACACGGCGGCGATCCGGATTCAATTCAGTTTTTTGAAAATGTAAATCTGGATTAT
>JANOJH010000410.1:0-1129 GCA_031408135.1 Bdellovibrio sp.
CCTCAAACTAAAAAACTTCTTCTACTGAATATATTTTTCGAAGCTGACTTTGATTTCGCCGCTCAGATAAGGAGTTAACATTCGCATAATATGGCGTTTGGCTTTTTCGATAGTTCGCTGGTTAGGTGCGCGGTCGACGGTTTCGAAAAATTGCATAAAGCTGTTTGAAGAAACGAACAGAAGCTCGCCTACAAACTCCATTTCGTTTTTACTCTGAATTGGCTGCATGTAACCTGCTCGCACCCAGTTCTTATAGAGGATGCTCATAATCCGACTGAGTTTAACCAAATGAATTCGCCAGAGCTTTGATAATTCCGGGTCTTTCTTTCTGAGGGTATAGAGTTCGCGATGAAAAAAACGGTATTTCCAGTAAAGTTCCAGGTTTTTGTCGATAAAATCGACAAGTTCTATCTTTTCGTTTTTTTTTGCCAACTTAGTTTGCGGTTTCCAGATCTGGCTTGTCTCCTGGGCTAGACTTTTGAATAGTTCGCGAATGATCTGTTCTTTATTTTTAAAATGAAAATACAGATTTCCGGGGCTCATCTTCAACTCACGAGCGATGTTATTCGTTGTGACCTCACTGGCCGCATGGGTATTAAAAAGTTCTAAAGCGCCTAATAAGATTCTGTCTTTGGTTTTCATCCCATTATAATAAAACTATCTCTGGGGGCTTGAGAACATCTTTTTTATAGTGTTATAATATAAGGTCAGTAACAACGTTTAACAGGAAGTGAAAACAATGTTTCAAGGACGACATAAAAAACCATTTAAAGCGATGGTATGGCTGGTTATTCCCCTTGGCTTATTAGCCAGCGCCTCAATGGTTTACAGTGATGACTTAGAGTCTCCGAAAATTGCTGAACTGTCGATTAGCAATGCCGAATCACGAAAAGCCATTTCTAACGCCATTTCTGATCAACTCAATCGCAATATTTTCCCGGAAGAATTAACTTTCGATAAAGAGACTTCCAAAGCTTCTCCACTTTATAAAGTTAAATATACTTTACAGGCCGAAATGCAGGATCACGCAAAAAATCTGCTAAAAAAATACAAACCAGACTATGCAGCCATTGTTATGATGGATGCTAAAACCGGTGAAATCCTCACCATGACGAGTTTTGAAAAGGCC
>JANOJH010000468.1:0-4215 GCA_031408135.1 Bdellovibrio sp.
CTTAAATCCTTAGGTCTTCTTGGTAGCCTCGGGGCCCCATTATTGGCCAATTGACATATTTCGCGGTATTAACTATAAAACTTTGATTACACTAGGGAGTAGTTTTGGCTCAGAAAAAAGCAATTTCTAATAAATCAAAAAAAAACAAACCCCCGTCAAAAATACCAATTTTAAAAACAGGTGATCTGCCGGCAACTCAGTCAATGCTTACGACACTTCGCAAACAAATAAAGTCAGAAATAAATTCTTCAGAAAAAAGGCTGGAATCAAAGATCAATCAGGTGGAATCAAAGATCAATCAGGTTGATTCCAAAGTTGAACTTGTATTATCTGAAATACATCGAATGGCAATTCTTATGGAAGAGCAAAATTCCAGAAATAAGTTTGTTCTTGATGGCTATGCTTCATTATATGAACGGCAAGATCGCTTAGAATTACGTTTTGATGCTCATGAAAAAAATATTGAAGATTTAATTTTAAAGCGCAATGGGTTAAAATAAAATTACATGCATTTAAAATTATGCCGCCTTTTTTAAAGCTTCATTAATTAAAGTTTGATAGGGTTTCCCCTCTTTTTTAGCACGAGCCTTAAACTTCTTTATAACTTCAGGATCTAACTTAATATGTATCGATTTCTTTTTGGTTTCAGCATCAAGCTTCGGTCGCCCGACTTTTCCAAAAGTATTTTCATATGCCGTTAAATATTTCTTTTTCTCAACAGGTGTAGGTTTTCTCCAAACACCTTTTTTAGGTTCAATTTTTTTCTTCATATATTTTCTTCTCCTTTTTGTAAGTAGTGAGCGTCTTAAAAGACCTTGGCTGCGTCCTCAAAAGAGACGCCATGCTTTTTCAAATTAGCTCTGTATTTATCGGTATCCCAAACAAACTTCATAATTAAAGTGTACACGTTTATTTGGCAGGTTCAAGATGATTTTTGACATATTTTGCGGTTACCCTAGAAATTCAGCCACACCTGTCCTGTAAAGTAACGATCTAAGTCGAAGAGGTTTACATCCGATTTGATGATCTCGAGACCATTGCAAAAGATGTTCACAACTTTAAAGATAACCTACGACTGACCGTAGACAAAAATGGTGGAATTAAAAAATTAGCAGAGTTGACCGGCATTCCTCAGCCATCAATTTCTCGTTTTTTTGGAAGCGCCACCATGCCACGTCGAGCGACTTTACTAAAAATTGTGCGGGCTTTAAATCTCAGTCAGATTGAAATTGCTACCCAGTGGTCTCGTTAACCATAAACCTGAATAAATGGCGGTCGATTTTGTTTCATCATCTTTTTCTGTGACGGGGTCAGTAAACATCATTGACCATTGATCCTTCAGCATTTGAGATTCAATAATGCAATATACCAAGACACTCTTTTTATAATGCATAATCCAAATCTAAAAGACAACATAGACACTTATGAAAATCATCGTCGCTGGCGCTGGAAATATTGGCCTTGTCACTGCTCTTTGCTTTGCAGAGAAGGGCCATCAGGTCTTTTGCGTAGATATTGACCAAACCAAAATCGGAAAACTAAAATCTGGCGTGGCCTCAATCTTCGAGCCCGAACTCGACTTCCTCCTGACCGCCCACCTCAAAAAGGGCAATATTCAGTTTTCAAGCCAATTGGAAAGTGTTTTGAATCAATCCGAAGTGATTTTTCTGGCAGTCGGAACCCCCAACGACAGCACCGGCCAAGTCAGTCTGACCGGCGTCGAGAGTGCTATTGCCGATATTGCCAGGCTTTCTCCAACAGATAAAAACGCCAACTCAGCCAAAGTCACCAAAACCATCATCATCAAATCCACAGTACCACCCGGAACCAACAAGCAACTAACTGAGAAATACCCCAACTTCAAATTCATCTCGAGCCCCGAATTCCTGCGCGAAGGTACGGCCATTTACGACTGCTTAAATCCAGATCGAATCATTATCGGCTCGCACCCCGAGCACACTAACGACGACCTCAAACTGTTTAAAAGTATTTACGAGCAATTCAGTCTTGCAGAAAACAAGTTCATCCAGATGGATACCGTTACCGCCGAAATGACAAAGTACGCAGCCAATATCTTCCTCGCGGCCCGAGTCTCATTGATGAATGAATTCTCAAGAGTCTGCGAAAAGGCCGGCGCCGATATCGAACTCTTAAAAAAAGGTTTAAGTTTAGACCATCGCATCGGAAATGAATTCTTAAACGCCGGAATTGGTTACGGCGGCAGTTGCTTTCCAAAGGACCTCGAAGCTTTCAATAGCTATGCAACAGGCCTGCAAGAAGACCTGACACTGACAAACGCCATCAGCAAAACCAACGATTTTCAGTTAAAAAATTTCGGACAAAAAATAGTTAAATTCTTCAAAGATGCTCAAACTCAACCGCAGACTCAAACTCAGAATCCCACTCTGTGCATCTGGGGCGCAACTTTTAAACCCGACACCGACGACCTTCGAGAGGCCCCGGCATTAAAGCTGGTAGCACTCTTATTAAGCCATTCTTTCAAACTGCACATCTACGACCCAAAGGCCACAAGTGCCTTAATTGAAATGTTCAAAGATGAACCTAACGTGAAGATTTTCAAAAATTCCTACGAAGCCCTTGAAGGCACCGATGCACTTGTTATTGCTACCGAATGGAATGAGTTTCGATCTGCCAACCCGACTGAAATTAAAAAGCATCTCAAAAACCCCATCATTTTTGATGGCCGCAATCTTTTTAGTCCCCCACAGATGCGCGAACTCGGTTTTGAATATTTTTCGGTAGGCCGCCCGTCATGAGCACGGTACTTGTTACCGGTTCAGCCGGTTTTATCGGAACCCATTTAAGCGAACACTACCTGAAGCTCGGCGTAAACGTCATCGGCCTTGATAATTACCTGACCGGCAGCCAAAGCAACACCGACTATTTAAAAAAACAGTATCCAGAACGTTTTATTTTCATCGAGCAAGATGCTTCAGATACTTTCCCCGCAATCGTTGAGAAAATAAAATATGTTTTTCACTTAGCAAGCCCGGCCTCCGTCAAAAGCTTTCAGAAGTTTCCGCTTGAAACCTTAAAAGTAAATTCGGTGGGCCTACAGAACGCCATTCGTTTTGCGGATGCTCACAACTCGAGGCTTATCTTTGCGTCAACCAGTGAAATTTACGGAAGCCCTCTGAAATCCCCGCAAAATGAAAACGACTGGGGCCAGGTGAATTCTTTCGGCGAACGCAGCTGTTACGACGAAGCCAAACGCTTCGGCGAAGCCCTGATTTTTTCAGCAAACAAAGTCAATTCAACCACCCACGGCCTCGTGCGAATATTCAACACTTACGGCCCACGCATGTTTGAGAATGACGACCGCGTGCCGATGACTTTCGTTAAAAATGCCCTCAACAACCAAGACCTGACGGTCTATGGCAACGGCCTACAAACGCGCAGCTTTTGTTACATCGATGATTTGATCAGAGGCCTAACTCTATATGCAGACTCCCGACTTACAACGCCAGTTAATCTGGGCTCGGACAACGAAATAACAGTGCTGCGTCTGGCAGAAAAAGTGCTAAAAATCACGAACTCAAAATCAAAAATTATTTTTGCAGAATTACCACAAGACGACCCACCCCAACGCAAACCCGATCTACAAACGGCAAAAGAAGAATTAAATTACGAACCAACCACCGGCCTAACCGACGGCCTACAAAATCTCGCGAACTGGCTAAAGTTAACACACTGAACCAACGTTAAACTTCGGGATTGAATACCCCAAAACCAAATTTACCCAACAATTTTTCTAAGTTTTTGAATATCCGGCGAACTTCTATCAATTAACTCTCCGGTTACATACCTGTGCAAAATGCTGCTCACCAATGTTTGATAGGGCAAACCCAAGCGTTGAGCCTCAGTTCGAATTTCAGCCAAATCTGCCCCGTCAATTCTTAAGCTAATTGGCACCTTAGCCGCCTCTGACAAAACCTTGGGCTTAACTTCCCGCTTCTTTAACTTCTTTAAATCATATTCCTTCTTCATATATTATATATGTATGCTATTGTATATACGTCTGCAAGCACTTATTTTATAAGTGTCTGACTGCGAATCTCGGATTACAATGTCTCATCAGGCAACTAACCTGTACCCTGCATAATCGGTTCACAAACGGCAAAAGAAGAATTAAATTACGAACCAACCACCGGCCTAACCGACGGCCTACAAAATCTCGCGAACTGGCTAAAGTTA
>JANOJH010000475.1:0-4194 GCA_031408135.1 Bdellovibrio sp.
GTGGTTTTCGCATACTCTTCATCCATGTGAATCGGATTAAAATCGCCCGACATTTCTGCGAACTGTTGGACCATTTTGTCGGTAACCTGAATGGTTTCACTGGCCTTGTAGCCAACAAATCTATCTCTTGGAACTTCTGCAGCTTCGCTAGTCATAACTCTCCGATATTATAAAATATTTGCGGCAAGTTCAGCCAGGGCCGAACGCTCACCTTTTGTTAGTGTTACGTGCGCTGCTATTTCCTGACCCTTAAATCTCTCAACGGCGTGAGTGAGTCCCGAATTTGCCGAATCCACATAGGGGTTATCGATCTGGTATATGTCACCGGTCAACACGATTTTTGTGCCACTGCCCGCCCTCGTGATGATGGTTTTGATCTCGTGAGGTGTTAAATTCTGGGCCTCATCTACGATCAAATATTGTTTGGGAATACTTCGTCCACGGATATATGTCAGTGGCTCGATATTCAACATGCCTTGATTAATCAGCTCCTGCGCGCGACCGGCGGCTTTCTTATCCGAACCCATCAAAAATTCGACGTTATCGAAAATCGGCTGCATCCAAGGATTCAATTTTTGTTCGATGTCGCCCGGTAGGTAGCCAATATCGCGTCCCATTGGAAAAATCGGACGAGAAACCAGTAATTTCTGATAACGGCCTTCATCGAGCGTTTTGAAAAGTCCGGCCGCTATGGCAAGGAGCGTTTTTCCGGTTCCGGCCTTACCGACCAGCGACACCATTTTAACGTCATCGTTCAGCAGAGCATCGAGCGCAAAACTTTGTTCAACATTTCGGGCGGTGATTCCCCAGATGCTGTCTGGAGGATTGATGAGCGGAATAATCGCTTTTTCCTTTAATGAATACCTGCCAATTGCTGAATGGTTCGGATTGGATTTATTTTTTAAAATTACATATTGATTTCCGTAAAGTTTGTTATCAATCGTAATTTTCTTTTCCTGATAGAACTGGTCGATCTTTTCAGGCGCGACTTCGAATTCCTGATAACCTTCATAAAGATCTTCCTGATTAATATCAGAATTATCGTAATCTGTTGCATAGATTCCGTAAACATCGGCCTTGATTCGCAGGTTGATGTCTTTGGAGATAAGCTCGACTTTCGAGCGCGGAAAATTTTTCTGTAACGCGAGAGCCGTACTTAAAATTCGATTATCCGCTTTTGCCTGATCAAGCTCGGGGCCGATGCCCGAAATTCCCATATCGGTTGTAATGTAAACGTAGGTTTCGTGGTTTTCGATTTGCACGCCCTGAGCCAGGCTGCCTTTCCCTCTGAGCACATCGACAAAACGGCTGAACTGTCTGGCGTTGCGGCCATTTTCTCCCTGATCACGTTTGAACTTGTCGATCTCTTCGATCACCGTGAAGGGAATGTGGATATCTGCATCTCCGAATTTTAACAAAGCAAAGGCATCAAATAGAATGACGTTAGTATCCAGAACAACTTTACGACGCTTCGTTTTCACTGTCAAAATGACCTCCATGATCAATTTTATTCAGCTATTAACTTACGGGTGTTAATAGCTACCTAAATTCGACATTACACGAGGTCTAAAGTCACACTCTTTTTATTTAAATATTTATTTATATCCGCACTGTTGTGTTTTCTCTTCGAATCAAGAAATTTTAGGCACCATTAAATCGCCGTTGTCTTTTTTCAGTCCCTGACTGACTGACTCTATAAATTTGACGAAATACTGTAGCGCAGCATCGGTGGAAGCTTGATTAAGAAACACAGATCCGTGGCGCATTACGCCCTCGGTAGTTTCATCAATAACGTGCTTCACCTGTACTGTGATAGGAAAATAAGTTGAATGGTTGAGATAAACGCGCATCGAAACAATTTCATCGGCCTTAAACGAACCCTGATCGAATTCGATATCAAACGAAATTCCCTGCTCGGAAATGTCGTATATGGCGACTTTCAAAAGACCCTTTTCAGGAATGACCACCATGGCGCTGACAAATTCAGTTAGAATTGTTCTTTTGATTTGCCGTCTTTCGAGCACAAGTATTTCTTGTTTCCGCTCGTCGTAATCAACTATATTTGCAGCATCTTTGACCATTTTTGACGGAGCCGGATTTTTAAGCCTTGCTGTCAAATCAATTACCTTACCCATGAGTACCCCCACTGATACACTCCTATCGGTCGAAAAGTGTTTCAACTTGAGCTTAATTCCCGCTCTTTCGGCTTGAGACTGGCTGATTTTAATACTAAATTAAGCCCGTGAAACAACTGGGTATTTTTATAGTCTGCAGTCTGATTTTTCATTTTCTGCTGACAACCAGCACGCTCTACTTTGCAGAAAAATTCAGTGTGAGCCGAAACCGGCCCGAAGTGACTCAAATTGAGATCATCGACAACGACGAAGAAACACTACAGGAAAAAATCGAGAAAAGCCGGCAGCTCATTAAACAACTGCAAACCACCGTCAAAAACATAACTGATCCCGAAAGAAAAGCGCGCTTTGATTCTGAACAAACCCAACGTGTTGAACGCGAAACAAAGTCGTCAAAACTCGGAATCACCCAGAACTCGGCGCCAAAAATTAAAATTCAGCCCCCCGAAAAGCCTGAAACCAAGAATGAAGAAAAAGGCGATCTTCCCGAGTTTGCCCGCTCGCGGCCGAATATCCAGCAGATGCCTGTTGCGCAGGATTCTTCTGTCAGTTCGATTCTGCCGAATGATATCACCAACTCCAATGCCACGAACCTCAACACGGACGCCAACACATATTATTCATTTTACAGCCGCATCGAAGACCTCTTTTACGTCAGATGGGTTGAGCGCGTCCGTTTTTATTGGGACAGAATCAGTGCCGATTATAAAAAAAATGTGCTGAACGGCAAGGTATGGTCGACCACGCTTGAAGTTTGGCTGACTTCAACAGGCGAGTTTCACTCGGCCTATATCAAACAGCCGAGCGGCTATAAAGCTTTCGATGAAGCTGCTGTGTATGCCTTTAAAAATGCGAGGTTTTTCCCGAACCCGCCTCGGGCCAAGGTCGAGCCTGATGGTTTTGTCCGGCTAAGGTATAGATTTAGTGTTCATGTTGCTGATTATTGAACTAACTGCGCTAAAATAAACCATGATCAGAAAATCATTTTTATCCGCTTTTTTGGTGCTAATTTGCGGGCTGGAAAGTAAGGCCATCGTAACAGAGCTAGGTTTAACCTATGGCTATACCAAAAAAACTTTTAACGCGAGCAATTTCTATCAGACCGATTCAAAGTCAATTTCAATCTCATTTTATTTTTTGGAAAAATGGGCGTTAGAAACAAGCTACACTGACTCATTTTATGAAAGTCAGGAGTCTGACGTCAACTCAACCCGAACGGTACAGCAAAGCAGTAAAATCGGCGACGGCTCAATCGTCTACATGATGGTGGATCGCAAAAGTATGATCCAACCCTACATTAAAGCCGGAGCTGCGCACGTAACGAAGAGTCAAGTTGTGAAGTATTTGAACGCATCGGCAATCGAAATTCCGGCCTCTTCCGGTTGGGCACCAAGTTACGGCGCGGGACTTAAATTTGTTTTATCTGAAAGATTTTCGATTAAGCTGGCCTACGACGTCTGGCAAACTCCCTTAAGCGACAGCACAAGTTCGGAAGATAATTCCTTTAAGGCCGGGCTCAGTTGGTATATGTAAGACTGCTGCTTCTCGGTCTGTTGCTCTCCGGCTGTCAGTTGAGTTATCTCATGCATGTCAGTTACAATCACCTTGCCTTACTCAATTCAAAAGAACCGCTCAGTGAAATTCTGAAATCCGACCGGATTACACAGGAACAAAAAAAGAAAATCGAGCTCAGTCAGATTGCCAGGATTTACGCTTTCGATAAGTTAAAATTAAATAAAACAGATAACTATTCGCAATATGTTGATTTAAAAAGACCTTATGTGACCTACACCGTGACGGCTTCAAAAAAATGGAAACTTGAACCGCACTTATGGAACTTTCCAATTATCGGTAAGGCGCCTTATAAGGGATTTTACCGAGAAGAGCTGGCCAAAGAAGAAGCCGAAGAGCTTCGGAAGCTTGATCTCGATGTGGCAGTCCGTGGAGTGTCGGCCTACTCTACACTTGGGAAACTGACCGACCCGCTGCTTTCATCCATGTTAAACTATTCGGATCATCATCTGGTAAATACGATAATCCACGAACTTGTCCACACGAC
>JANOJH010000479.1:0-1080 GCA_031408135.1 Bdellovibrio sp.
GTAATATTGCCGGCAAAAAATTCTCCCTGGCTCATGCCATAAGTTTCCTTTGTTAACTCTACTTCGTTCGCTAACGAAGCGACTGATTCATGAATACATAAATAACCTCCATTACTAATCTGTTTTATAAAATCCTTAAAAGAGGCAAGCATGCTTTTGTGATCACCATAAATATCAAGATGATCAGCATCTGCGGAAGTCACCACTGCTATCTCCGGAAAAAGGCGCAAGAAGGAACGATCAAACTCATCCGCCTCCACAACTACAATGGTTTTAGGATTTACCTCTCCATGCATCACAAGATTTGAAGCGTAATTGGTGGTGATGCCACCCAAAAAAGCAACCATGTCCAATGCCGCACACTTAAGAATATGAGCGATCAAAGATGAAGTTGTTGTTTTTCCGTGTGTGCCTGCTACAGCAACTGTTTTATAGTTCTTTGTTAAAAGCCCTAAAACCTCTGACCTTTTTAAAATAGTAAAGCCTTCATCTTTCAAGTAAGCATGCTCGCGATGATTTTTTGGAATTGCAGGCGTAAAGACTACCAATGTTTTTTCTTTGCTGATGTATCCTGGGATAAATTCAATTCTATCATCGAAATGGATTTCCATTCCTTCCTCTATCAACTCGTGGGTGAGTGGAGTTGGGGTACGATCGTAGCCAGCCACGCGCATACCTTTGTGCTTGAACCAGCGAGCGATGGCACTCATGCCAATGCCACCAATCCCTAAAAAATAAACACTATCGTATTGCTCTAACTTCACTCTTTATTCCAATTATTTTTTCAATTTCATCAACTATGTCTTCAGTCGCGCCTGGCCTGGCCAAGCGACTTATGTTTTCTTTCAGCTTATCGCATTGATTTTCATCATACAAGAGTTTTAAGGATTCACTGATTAACGATTCTCTTGCATCAGCATCCTTTATCATGATAGCCGCGCTTTCATTCACAAGCGACATGGCATTTTTGGTTTGATGATCTTCTGCCACATTCGGTGAAGGCACCAGGATGCAAGGCCGCTTCGCTAGGCATAGTTCTGATATGGCCAGCGCGCCTGCCCTGGAAATAACTACATCGGA
>JANOJH010000514.1:0-7003 GCA_031408135.1 Bdellovibrio sp.
CGGCCAGCGCGCAACGGTAAACGGCAAACGGGTCATTTTAACTTCAAGGTTGTATTCATCCTGCAGCCTGTGCACCAGAACTTCGAATTGCAGCTCGCCGACAGCTCCAACGATCGATTCCTGATTACCGATGATCGGGTCGATAAACAGCTGAATGGCACCTTCTTCCGAAAGATGATTCAGGGCTTCATTGAGCTTTGTTCTGCGTAAAGCATCACGCACCGTTAATTTTGCAAACAATTCGGGAGCAAATTTCGGAATATCTTCAAACTGCACATAACCCTGCGAAGAAACGCTGTCGCCGATGGCAAAGTTTCCGGTGTCGGCAACGCCGATGATGTCGCCGGCATAGGCTTCGTCTATGGTTTCTTTGTCGGCCGCGATGAACTGACTTGAGTACGACAGCCTGAATTCTCGCTTAAGTCTTGCGTGCTGCACTTTCATACCGCGTTCGAATTTTCCGGAACAGATGCGCAAAAATGCAATTCGGTCACGGTGGCGCTTATCCATGTTGGCCTGAATTTTAAAAACGAAGCCCGTAAAGTTACTCGAGAGCGGATCTATCTCAGCTCCGTTTTTAGTTGGGCGTGGTATCGGCGCCGGTGCAAAATCGGTAAAAAATTTAAGAAAGGTATCAACACCGAAATTCTGTTTGGCCGACCCGAACGTTACGGGCGAAAGACGGCCTGCCAGAAACTCATTCACGTCAAAGGGTGGCAGTGCACTTTCAATTAACTCAAGCTCTTCCCGCACCTGCGCTAGCGTCTCGTAATCAAGATACTTTTCAAGTATTGGATCCTGTGGCCCGGAAAAATCAAATTCAACAACTTCAAGATCATCCTCACGGCGCTGATTATAAAAACTTACTTTTTTGGTCAATCGGTTGTAAATACCCTTAAATCGAGAACCGATTCCAAGGGGCCAGGTCACCGGGTAGCATTGCATATTCAGCGTTTTTTCGATCTCGTCGATTAACGTCAACGGGTCTTTACCTTCACGATCGAGTTTATTAACAAACGTAAAAATCGGAATATTTCTAAGCCTGCAAACATCGTAAAGTTTTTTGGTCCGTTCTTCCACACCCTTCGCAACGTCGATCAACATAACTGCGCTTTCAACTGCCATCAGAACGCGATAGGTATCTTCCGAGAAATCTTTATGGCCGGGAGTATCGAGCAGATTAATCCGGAGTTTGTTAAAATCGAAAGTCATCACCGAAGAAGTAATCGAAATACCCTTCTGGCGTTCAAGCTCCATCCAGTCGCTGGTAACGGCTTTGGTGCCGGACTTGCCTTTGACTTCGCCGGTTTCGTGAATCACGCCACCGTGGAACAAAAGTTTTTCGGTCAGCGTGGTTTTACCGGCATCCGGGTGGGAAATAATTGCAAAGGTTCTGCGACGTTCAATTTCTTTCTGAACCGCGGGACTAACTAGATTGTTCATGCCTACTTGTAGCTTACACAGGGCACTAACATCAATTGCCTTTTTATCGGTTGACCAGAGCTTTAAGCTCGGTTAAAAATTCCGGGTTGCCAAAAATATAGCTTACTTTTCAATTTACGGTGGTTTGGAGCCACTGACGAATAACTGGAAGGCCCTTATCATGACCGCTAAGACTGCTGAAAAATATCTCATCTCAACTTTCTATAAATTTCAGAAAGATTCTGATCCTGAAGCCACCAAGCTGTTTCTGGAAACTCTGGCAGACAAGGTAAATGCCCGCGGGCTGATTATTATCGGCCCTGAGGGCTTTAATGCCACGATCTGTACGAAAACCAGTGAAAGTTTCGAGGCCTTCAAAAGTGGAATTCGCGAACATTACAACACGCCCGACCTCTTTTTCAAAGATTCGGAATCGAATGTGTGCCCGTTCAGGCGGTTCAAGGTTAAAATTCGCAGTGAAATCGTAACTTTAGGCAACACCACTCTTGTTCCTTTTGACCTCGATGGTAAAAACCATCATTTGTCGCCTTCTGAGTGGAATGACGTAATGAAAAACGAAAATCCTGTGCTGATTGATACCCGCAACTGGTACGAAACAAAAATCGGTACGTTTAAGGGCGCGCTGAATCCGCTAACGGATCAGTTTACGGAATTTCCGAAGTACCTTGAAAGCAAAAATATCCCGAAAGATAAAAAAGTTCTGATTTTTTGTACCGGCGGAATCCGCTGCGAAAAAGGAATTCTAGAAGTGCAGAAACAGGGTTACGAAAATGTTTATCAACTTTTTGGTGGAATTCTGAATTACCTGAAAGAATTTCCGGAAGATCAGTTCGAGGGAGAATGTTTCGTCTTCGATCATCGCGTGGCGGTTGACCAAAAAATGAATCCTTCGCAGCAATACCGGCTTTGTCCGCATTGCGGCCAGCCGGGAAAAACCGAAATTGACTGCCTCCGATGCGACACAAAAGAATTAATCTGCGAAGACTGCGCGACGATAGCGTTTAAGCAGGTCACCTGCTCAAAAAACTGTGCACACCACTATGAACTTCACCCTGAACGCAAAGCTGAAAGGCAGATTCAGCCGTTTGAAAATGAAACCTGGTAATCCGCATTTGACTTCCATGTAAATTATATGTAAATTGACTTTATGCTGAAGTGGCTTTTGTTTGACCTTAATTCTTATTTTGCCTCGTGTGAACAGCAGGAAGATCCCAGCCTGCGCGGCAAGCCGGTTGCCGTTGTTCCGATGATTACCGACAGCACTTCGGTCATCGCAGCCAGTTACGAAGCAAAAAAATGCGGGATAAAAACCGGCACGCGCGTGGGTGATGCTAAACGCATGTGCCCTGGGCTTATTCTGAAAAGCGGAAATCACCGCCTCTACACCGAGTACCATCACAAAATTGTTAAGGCCGTCGAAGAGGTGCTGCCGATAAAAAAAGTGCTTTCGATCGACGAAGTCGCCTGCGAACTGATCGGGCGCGAGCGCGAGCCTCTTGCGGCCGCAAAAATCGCACAACAGATGAAAGACCATGTGCGGGCGGTGGTCGGATCCGAGATCAAAAGTTCGGTGGGCATCGGGCCGAATATTCTGATTGCAAAAATTGCGTCTGATATGCAAAAACCCGATGGCCTTGTGATTGTTCCCACCAGTCAGATTCTGCAGAAAATCGGACCGCTCCCGATTCAGGCTTTACCCGGGGTCGGCGTTCAAATGAAAAGCCGGCTGAATGCCAAAGGCTATTTTACAATTGCGGATTTCATGAAGGCGCCCGAACAGGAACTCCGTAAACACTGGGGCAGTATCTGGGGCCTGCGGGTTGCGCGTGAACTGATGGGCGAAGACATCGCATTTAATAAAAATCCGCTAGCCGATTCCGTCAGCCATGAGCATGTTCTGCCACCGGTATTCAGAACTCCGGAAAAGGCGTTTATGGTCTTAAGTAAACTTTTGATGAAAGCGGCGGCCAGAATCCGTGATGAAAAATTAAAAGCCCGACGTCTACAGGTTTATGTCAAATTTGCCGACGATACCCGATTGGAAAATACAATCAGCTTCAGCGACTCCGATGATTCAGCCTTTTTATTGCGGGAAATGAAAAAAATCTATGCGGTCCGAAAAGACCAACGCCCCGTGAAAGTGGCTATTGTTTTGGGTGATCTGATCAGCGGCCCCGCGCAGATGTCTTTGTTTGACAGCCCTAAAACGAATTCAATCAATCATGCTTTAGATACAATCAACACCAAATACGGCGCCAATACCCTCTATATGGCCAACACTAAAGAAGTGCTGAGCAGCGCTAAAACCCGGATTTCATTTAATCATATCCCTGAAGTCACCGACGAATTTGACGACGACTGATAACTTTTTGCATGACTTGAAAAAAGTTTTATCGGAATATAGCGGACGATGAGGAATTAATTATGGCGATTACAGTATCTAAATTCGGCGGAACTTCAATGGGCGATGCCGCCTGTATGTTAAGAAGTGCAGATGTAACGCTCGCCCGAAAATCCAACGTTGTTGTCGTGTCGGCAACTTCAGGCACAACGAACGATCTCATCAAACTCGGTGAAGTTGCTGAAAATGGCAAGCTGGCTGAAGCCGAGAACCTTAGCCTGAAAATCCGCGAAAAACATCTTGCAATTGCAAAAGAACTTTCAGCAACTGAAAGTTCCGTGCGTGATCTTGAAATCCTGCTTTCTGAAATGGATTCTATCAGCAAAGGAATTTATTTACTGCGCGACTGTTCACTCAAAGCTAAAGATATATTACTGAGCCTTGGCGAACGCATGTCATCGGTGCTTTTCACTGTGGCCTTGCAAAATATTTTCACCCAGAAAAAAGCAAAAGCCCATGTGCGATTACTCGACGTCAGGACCGTACTTAAAACCGATGAGAGTTTCGGCAAAGCCCGCCCGCTCACTGAGGTAATCGGAAAGTTATGTAAAGAAAAACTTCAAGATTGTATGAAGGGCGATGTTGTTTACGTCACTCAGGGCTTTGTGGGGCAAACTCTGAATGGCGCAACCACCACTCTTGGCCGCGGCGGCAGCGATTACTCGGCCGCAATTCTGGCTGAAGGAATTTCAGCCGACACTCTCGAAATCTGGACAGACGTAGCCGGTGTTTCCACCACCGATCCGCGTATTTGTAAAGATGCCGTCGTCATTGATGAAATTTCTTTTAAAGAAATGTCGGAGCTTGCCACTTTCGGCGCGAAAGTTCTGCATCCGGCTACTCTCCTACCCGCCATCAGAAGTCATATTCCGGTACTGGTGGCCTCAAGTTTTGATGCGCAGAAGCCCGGCACCTGGGTGCGCAAAGAAGTAAAAAACTCGCCGCTGATCCGCGCGCTCGCTCTCAGAAAAAAACAGACGCTTGTTACCGTAAGCACGCCTGAAATGTTGCACACCCATGGCTTTTTGTTTCAGATTTTTAAAATTTTCAACGATCATAAAATTTCAATCGATGCCATTACTACTTCTGAAATCAGCGTTTCGGTTACTTTGGATAACGCCGAATCGATCAGTAAAAACCTGATCGAAGATCTTGAAAAAGTGGCCGAAGTGCAGGTTGAGACCGAGCTTTCGCTGGTGTCGCTGATCGGAAATAATATTAATCATACCCCCGGCCTTGCGAAACGAATTTTTGAAGCCATCGCCGACATCAACGTGCGAATGATCTGTTACGGGGCCAGCCGTCACAATTTCTGCTTTTTGGTGGATGAAACCAAGGGCACAGAAGTGATTCAGAAACTGCACAAGCAATTTATCGGCTCGCTATAATGTCGATCAATTAGTCAGATGTGAAACTTCTTCACTCTGAAAAATCAGGGATCTACACATTTTGATTCCACCCCAAAACTAAGCTATTGTCTGCGCTCGATTGCGGGGAAATATCCATGAAATTCGTTACTCTCTATTTGCTTTTTTTCATCCTGACTTCGCTTTCATTTCAACCGGCGCAGGCCTATGACACTGCATTACTCGAGTATTATGGCAGCGATCATACCGAAGCCCAGTTCACACTGTCGGCCTACGTGATCATCGAACAAAAGGCCCCTCCGACTAATGCGCAGGCCGATCCGCAGATTTCCTCGCAGCTGCGCTACATGCTTGGCCTGATGCGCTCGCGCGCAAAAGAGGCTGCGGCACTATATCCGAAATGGACTTACGTTATCACCGAAGTTAAAGCCTTGAGCCCCGGAGTCTATCAGGTTAAATATGTGCTCAAAACCAAAGGCGTATTTCCTACCGGAAAAACCCGCTACACATTTACGCTGCCGGTAAATCCAAAAAAAATATTTTCAGCAGCGCAGAAAAAATGCAATGAAAAGCCAACTGTTGAATCGAATTTCTGGTATCACTGGGAACCGCTGCGGGCCGGCTGCCCGCTTAAAGAAGCTACCGATTATTTCACCATCGATACTGAACTGAAAGTAATCGAAAACACCACTGAAACTTTTCCGGAGTACGACAAACTTGCCGACTCTGCTAAACTGATAAAATCAACGATGTTCTTCGGCTTTGAAAATTACGGCCTTCAGAACTGGACACCCGATACCGGTGAAGACTGGGGAATAAAAGGCTTCAGACAGCAACGCGCGTTTTTATTAAAGCTCGGCTTCACTGAAAGCGTCTTGGCTCCACAGCAGATTGCGCTTCTATATAAATCCAAAGACAAGTTTATTCCGTATATTTCTGAGTTCAGTTTTGCAGGCTTTGTCGCGAACATCCGCATCCGCCTCATACTGCTGGATTCAGGTTTTTATCACAACAGCACGGCCTTTCACTTCATGTTGCAGGATGCGCTCGCTAAAGAATCGGTAGTTGTCTACAATGGGCATTCGGGAATTGGCCACAATCTCGATCTGGCGGCAATCGAAAAATTACGTGCGATTAAATTCATTCTGAATCCGAAGTACCAGATCCTGTTTCTGGGAAGCTGTGTCCCGTATTCGTACTACACAGATATGTTTTTCAGCCGCAAAAAAACAGCGGCAGATCCCGCAGGCTCGCTCCACCTCGACATCCTGAGCTATGGTAAAGAGGCGCTATTTGCCAATGTTGAGGATCAGGCGCTTACAAAAGCATTGACGAGATACGCAGCCTCGGGCGAAAAACAATCGTACCAGGTTATAATCAAATCCAGTCCGAATTATTTTTTCGGGGTCAATGGAGACGAGGATAACCCCAAAAAATAATCCGGGGGCTTATGATTTCGATCCTGACCTTTACCATCTTATCGAGCTGTCTATCTAGCTTTGCCGCTCAGGCGCCGATTGCCGCACAAAAAGAATACAAAATGGAAAAACACGGCGACGTCCGTGTTGATGAGTATTTCTGGCTGAAGGACCGTAAAAACCCGGAAGTTATAAAGTATCTGAATGCCGAAAACACCTATCTGAATACCAGCCTGAAAAAAACCGAAAAACTTCAGAATACGCTGTTTAAGGAAATGAAGTCGCGGATGAAGGAAGACGATTCAACCTACCCGCTGAAAGACGGCCCGTATCTGTATTACACCCGTTTTGAAAAAGGCCGCCAGTACCCGATC